>NZ_JANSIG010000034.1:0-28772 GCF_047461975.1 Synechococcus sp. R55.3
CTGCTTGGTTGGGTCGCTCCTTCTTGCTCTTCAATGGCTTGCTCTGCCTGGGCCTGGCCTACTTGGGAGCGCAAGCGTCTACGGAATCTCAGTCCACGGCAACCGGGCTGGCGCTGAGGCGGTGATGCAAGAGTACAGCGGTACCATCCAGTTCCTGGATATTGAAGGGGGGGTGTGGGTGCTAACCCTGCCTTCCGGCGAGCACTACGCCCTTTTCCGTGCCCCCAAAGAGCTCTTGCAAGAGGGGCTAGAGGTCACCATCCAGGGACAGATCAAAGAAGACATGGTGACGGTGGCTCAGGTAGGGCCGGTTTTGGAAGTCAGGAGCTTCCGGCGGCAGCCCTAGCTTGGCTTGCGGCTCCGGCCAAATAAAATCGGGGATCCCTGTTTGGGGATCCCTGCTTTTCTGGAGTGCTTTTATGTCATTTCGATTCAAACTAAGGCACTCACCCACACCTAAAACCACCTAAAACGCTGGTCGCGTCGTCGCGTCAGCGTTGCGGAGCAATAACGCATGGGGTCAGAAGGCTTTTTTCAGCAGCCCAGGCGTCTCACCCTAACCTGAAACGACGCTATTCGCCAAAGAGAGAAGGGATCCCCACTAGGAAAACGCAGCCTCCAGCTCCTGCAGCGTCTTTTTCACCTTGGCTTGGGCTGCTTCCACCTCAGGTTGGTCATAGGCTTTGGCAGCAAAGTCCAGTTGTTCCAAGCTGCGGCCCATCTCCTTGGCCAGGCGCAGCACTTCCCGCTTTTGCTTATCCGGCAGGGTAGCCGCCAGGCCGGTCAAGGTCTTACGAGTGAGTCCCATCGGCCCGTGGATGTAGGAGCGAATCTCCAACCAGTCCTCCGCCTCCACCAGGCTTTGCAGTCGCTCCACCTGTTGCTCCAGTTGTTGCAGCTCTCGGGGCAGGACAGCAGCCGCTTGCACAGGAAGGGATCCCAGCCATAGCCCCAGTGTCAGGATGGCAACCAGCAACACACTCCGCCAGCGACAGATCATCACACACCTCCCACATGCCTGCAACAGGCTTGATTTCTTGGCCATCATTGGGCAACCAAATGAATAGTTTACCTGCTGGCTGCACCCCAACCCCTTGGCCGCCTCTCGAAGAGCCCAACAAATCGGTTAGGCTAGAGCTGTAAAAGAATGTAAACGACACTCTCATGCAACGCATCATCCTCATGACCGGCAAGGGTGGAGTCGGCAAAACCTCGATGGCGGCGGCGACCGGCTGGCGTTGTGCCGAGATCGGCCTGAAAACTCTGGTGCTGAGCACAGATCCGGCTCACTCTCTGGCCGATAGCTTCGATCAGCCCTTGGGCCACGAGCCGGTCGAGGTCAAACCCAACCTTTGGGGAGCGGAGTTGGACGCCCTCAACGAACTGGAGCTGAATTGGGGATCTGTCAAAACCTATATTACCCAGGTGCTGCAGGCGCGAGGGCTAGATGGGGTGCAGGCGCAGGAGCTGGCGATTTTGCCGGGGATGGATGAGATCTTTGCCCTGGTGCGGGTGAATCGCCATTACGACGAAGGCAAGTTCGATGTGCTAATCATCGACTCGGCCCCCACGGGCACGGCTCTGCGCCTCTTGAGCCTGCCGGATGTTTCGGGCTGGTACATGCGCAAGTTCTACAAACCCCTGCAAGGGCTGGCGCAAATGCTACGTCCCATCGCCGAGCCGATTGTGAAGGGGCTGACCGGGATCCCGCTGCCCAATGACCAGGTGCTGGATGCCCCCTATGAGTTCTATCAGAAGATCGAGCGGCTGGAGCGCATCCTCACCGATAACCGCATCACCTCCGTGCGGCTGGTCACCAACCCGGAAAAGATGGTGATCAAAGAATCGCTGCGGGCCCACGCCTACCTCAGCCTCTACGGGGTGGCCACCGATTTGGTGATCGCCAACCGCATTTTGCCGGATGGAGTGGTGGATCCCTACTTTGCCGCTTGGAAGGCTGCCCAGCAAAGATATCGGCAGGAAATCCACGAAAACTTTGCCCCCCTGCCGGTCTTCGAGATCCCGCTGTACTCCGAGGAGTTGGTGGGGTGGGATGCCCTGGCCCGCCTGAAAAAAGACCTTTGGGGGGATCGCAACCCGGCGGACGTGCTCTATGCCGAGCAAACTCTGAATGTGGTGACCGACAACGGCCAGTACCGACTGGATCTTTACCTGCCCGGGATCCCGAAAGAGCGGGTGGAATTGACCAAAACCGGGGATGAGCTGAACATCCGCATCGGCAACCACCGCCGCAACTTGGTGCTGCCTCAGACTTTGGCGGCCATGACCCCGGCCCGCGCCAAGATGGAAGAAGACTACCTGCGCATTCATTTTGCCGCTTGAGCCTGTAGCCGCTAACAGGCCCGTTTCGCTTACTTTTGGGTCCCCGAACGTGAAGTTGACCTTCTGGGCTTTTTTCAAGCGCATACAAGCCCACGCTCTTCCGTCTCCACCTCGACCCTGGTCGCGTCAGTGTTGAACGGCAACGACGCAGCGACAGCGCAAGATGGCACAATGAGAAAATCCCCCACCTCTAAAGATTGATCGCCAAGGATCCCTCCACAGAAGAGCATGAGATCATGCTGTTGCTTCGTATCTTCCTGGTGGCTCTGCTCATCACTTTGACGGGTTGGTTTTCCCCTCCCGCCAGTGCTCTGCTCAACGACGACCGTTACGATGGCAACATCTTTGCCCTCTACGGGGCCAACGGCGGCATGATCCCCCCCCGCGTCTCCCTGAAGCAGGCAAAAGAGCAAGGGATCCCGGCCCTCCTTGTGTACTACATCGATGACAGCAGCGATTGCAAAAAATACGCTGCCACCATTGCCAACCTGCAGGTTCGCTACGGGCTGGGAGTCTATTTCATTCCCTACTCGGTCGATTCCCTCTTACCCGGCGACGAGCGCGGCCAATACTACACCGGACAAGTGCCTCAAACCCTTCTCTTCGACCCAGAGGGAAACATTGTCTATCAATCCGCCGGCAACCGCCCCATCACCGAGGTGGAAAACGCCATTCGCGCCCTCTTCAAGTTGGATCCCGTTCCCCCAGGGGTGATCAAAGCCAAACCTTTCAACGAGATCCAAACCGGATTTGCCGGATCCCGTTCTCCCCAAGCCTACCCCCCTACAAAGGCCCAGCCGTGACGGCCAACCCCAATCGCGATAGCGGGACGGAATCCTTTCCCTCCGATTCTCTCGAGGCTCTGCAGGAAAAACTCCAGAGTCTCCAGGCTCGCCTTGCCGATCTGCGGGAACTGGAGCGCATGGCCCAGCTTTCCCCTGAACAATGGGCTGAAATCCAAGCCGAAGCCAGCCAACTGGAGCAACGCCTCCAGGCTTATGTGCTAGAGGTGTTTAATCCTGTCCCTGCCACCTTTTGGCAGGTGGTGCGCTTCGGCGGCCTTGGCCTGCTGCTCGGCATTGCCCTGCAGCGCTGGGTGCTGAGCTAGCCTACCCCTTAGGATAGAAAAGCTCTCGGATCCCGGAGCTCTTGTCCATGCGCATGCGACGTTCCAAGCCGTTTAGTCTTGACCGCATGACCTCCCGTTTTCTGCCTCTGGTCATTTCGATTCAAACTAGGACACTAAACCCATAAACCCAATGTTGATTATACGCGGCTAGAAGGCTTCTCTCACTCTCAATGGCCCAGGCGCCTCACTCTAACCTGAAACGACTATAAGACGATAGCTAAGTTGGCCGTGATAGGCTCAACAAGAGAGTTATTCCCACCATCAAACTCCCCCAAATCCAAACAACCTGTCGCAGCAGCCCCAAACTTTCCTGCACCACTTGCGGGGTCAAAGGGCGAGCCGGGATCCCCAATTTGGGTTTCACCTTCGGGATCCCGCGATAGAAATTGGTTCCCCCCAGTTGGATCTGCAGCCGCCAGGCAAAAGCCGCCTCGCTCCACCCGGAATTGGGGCTGGGATCCGCCTGCGCATCCTGACGACACCGCTGCCAAAACCCCCAGGGATCCCGGCTGAGCAGGGCCAGGGTGAGCACCGTCAGGCGGCAGGGCAGCCAAGTCAGCCCATCCTCACAGCGGGCCGGCACCGTGCCCAAATGGGTGAAGGGGGGATGGCGGTAGCCTACCATCGAATCCAGAGTGCTGCTGGCCTTGTAGGCCAAGGCCAAGGGTGCCCCTCCCAAGAAGGCGTAGAACAGAGGGGCAGTCGCTCCGTCGGGGGTATTTTCGGCCACCGTCTCAATCACCGCCCGCAAAATCTCCGGCTCCGTCAGGTGCTCTGTATCCCGCCCCACGTAGCGGCTGAGCCGTTGACGGGCCTCCGGCAGATCCCCTTTTTCCAAGGGATCCAACACCTCCAACGCAGCAAAGCGCAGGCTGCGCCCTCCCAGACAACTGGCCATGAGGGTTACCTGCATGAGGATCCCTGCCCAGGGATGGATGGCATTGCCAATGGCGACCAGCCCCCAGCCTATGCCGTAGGATCCCCCCACCAGAGCCAGGGTGAGCACTGCCCCGCCCCACCGTTGTGCTTGCGGAGTCGAACAGTGCTTGAGGATATAGCCTTGTCCCCAGGCAATTACAGCCCCCA
This sequence comes from Synechococcus sp. R55.3, assembly GCF_047461975.1. Lineage (NCBI taxonomy): Bacteria > Bacillati > Cyanobacteriota > Cyanophyceae > Synechococcales > Synechococcaceae > Synechococcus > Synechococcus sp. R55.3. The sequence continues at coordinate 4,559 of NZ_JANSIG010000034.1, forward strand.
TCACCCGCACCGGATGAGGCCAACCCCAGGGATCCGCCAGCAGGTAATCCAATACCAAAGCTGCCGCCAGCACCAGCCCGGCAGTCGGTTGGGCCGGAAAAAACAGCCAGCCGCCGGGAAAGGGCTCCGTCCCACTAACGCGAAAGGACTCCGTCCCGCTAACGCGATCAAACCACAAATCCACTCTCCTGATCCTGAGCCGCTTGCCAGCTCCGGGCATCAAAATACAGATCTTCCAGAGTGGTTTCCTCCAACACCTGCTGCACCCGTCGAGCGATCCGCTGCCACAGGGCTTCCGTCACCCAGTCCAGCCGCTCCGCCGGATGCACGGCTGAAGGATTAGAACTGTCCATGAGAGGATCCAAGGATTCTCCCACTGCCGCCAAAATGGCGCTAATCGGGATCCGCCGCGGTGCCCGTGCCAGCCGGTAGCCCCCCTGGGCCCCCCGTTGGGAACAAACCAAGCCAGCCTGCCGCAACTCAATCAGCAACTTTTCCAGGTAGGGAGCCGGGATTCCCTGTCGCTCGGCAATGGCCCGCACCGAAGCCATTTGCCCGGAGCCGAGCATAGCCAGATCCAACAAAGCCCTGATGCTATAGGTGGCCCGCGTTGTCAAGCGCACCGGGATCCTTCTCCAGAGAGAAAAGAGGAAAGAGCAGAGAGAAAAGAGCCTCACTTCTCAATCCTCACTCCTCATTGTTGCTACGCAACGCTAGCACGAAAGGCAGATGCCTGGGTATCGGGGCACCGGCCAAGAGAAGTTAATCTGGGGATCCGAGGCGATCTCTAATTGCTCTAATTGGCTATTGTCTGGTTATCGGCAGCTCAGCCTTGGAGCTCGGGATGGAACACCCCACCGCCAGCCTTTATTTGGTGGCTACCCCCATCGGCAACCGCGAAGACATCACCCTGCGGGCGCTGCGGGTTCTGCGCGAGGTGGATTGGGTGGCAGCAGAAGATACTCGCCACTCCGGCCAGCTTCTTAAACATTTTCAAATCTCCGCCCGCCTCATCAGCTATCACGAGCACAACGCTGCCCAGCGGATCCCTCAACTCCTGAAGTATCTGTCGGCGGGCCAGTCGGTGGCCCTGATCAGCGATGCCGGCACCCCCGCCATTTCCGATCCGGGAGAAGAGCTGGTGCGTGCCTGCATTCAAGCTGGGATCCCGGTGATCCCTGTGCCGGGGCCGGTAGCTGCTGTTGCGGCCTTGACCGCTTCGGGCCTGCCCACAGAACGATTCGTGTTCGAGGGATTTTTACCTCTTAAACCCAGTCAGCGACAGGCCCGCCTGCAACAGTTGGCCCAAGAAGAGCGCACCGTCGTTCTCTATGAAGCCCCCCATCGCCTGCGCCAAACTCTGCAGGATCTGCTGGATCACTGCGGCCCAGAGCGGCAGATCGTGCTGGCGCGGGAGCTGACCAAGCTGTACGAGTCCTTCTGGCGGGGATCCCTGGCAGCAGCCTTGGAGCACTGCGCTGCTCAGCCGCCCCGAGGGGAGTTCACCCTCTTGCTTGAGGGATATGTCGGTGCCGTTCGCGGCCCCGTCGCGACAGCGTTACAAAGCAACAACCCTGCCAGGGGCGGGGCGGAGTCCTTGAACGGGCTGGGAGACGGTGCTTCGGAAGCGGAAATTCGCCAAGAAATGGCCCGGTTGCTGGCCGAGGGCCTATCCCGCTCCGCAGCCAGCCGCCGGTTGGCCCAGCGTCTGCAGGGATCCCCCATCTGGACGCGGCGCCGCCTTTACGATCTATCCTTGCAGCTTGAGCCGCTCTCCAGTTCTGGCGGGACGGAGTCCTTTTCTGAGTACGTCAGCGCTCCACATTGTTTCCAAGACAACAGCGAGACCGAGTCCTGAGGTGTTCGCGTTAGCGGGACGGAGTCCTATGGCACGGATTTTATTGGTGGACGATGAAGTGGAGTTGGCCGATTCTCTGGCCCAGCAACTGAGGCGAGAGGGCTACACGGTGGACGTGGCCTACACGGGGGGGCGAGCCTGGGAACTGCTGCAAAAGACGGGATCCCTGCCCTACAATCTGCTGGTCTTGGATTGGATGTTGCCGGAGCTCTCCGGGCTTTCCCTCTGTCAGCGGGTGCGGCAGGTGGATGGCACCACTCCCATCCTGTTTTTGACCGCCAAAGATACCCTAGACGACCGGGTGGAAGGGCTGGATGCCGGGGCAGATGATTACTTGGTAAAGCCGTTTGAGCTGCGGGAACTGCTGGCGCGGGTGCGAGCCCTCTTGCGGCGGGCCACCGGCCCTGGAGAAGGGATCCCTCGCCTGCAGGTCGGGGATTTGGAGCTGGATCGGGAGAACCAGGTGGCCTACCGGCAGGGGCGGATGATCCACCTCTCTCAAAAAGAGTTTCGCCTGCTGGAGTACTTCATGACCCATCCCGGCCAGTTGCTCACCCACGACCAGATCTACGAGCAGGTGTGGGCCGGAGAGGATCCCCCCAGCAGCAACGTCTTGGCAGCCCAGGTGCGCCTGCTGCGGCGACGCCTCAGGTTGCCCGGGGCAGCAGAATTGATCCACGCCGTCTACGGCAAGGGCTATCGCTTCGGGCCTGTCGCCGGGGATCCCTAGCAGCCGTCCCACCTGTAGATAAAACCAAGGCTCCCCCGAAAAGAAGGAGCCCTGCCGGGTCTGGGGAGCGCTTTCAGTCAGCAATGCCACCAGGGCGTTCCCCCCTTCAACCCTGGGGAGCCCAGTCGCCGCGCTATCGGCAACTCCCCTCTCCTCCTGTGGGAAAGGGGCTGGGGGTGAGGGATCACTTGGACTTGAGCTTCTCGGCTTTCTCGATGGCCTCTTCGATGGTGCCCACCAAGTAGAAGGCTTGCTCCGGCAGATCGTCCAGTTCTCCCGACAAAATGCGCTGGAAGCCCTTGATGGTGTCTGCCAATTTCACATACTTGCCGGGGGAGCCAGTGAATACCTCCGCCACGAAGAACGGCTGGGACAGGAAACGCTCGATGCGGCGGGCACGGGCCACCACCAGCTTGTCCTCTTCCGACAGCTCGTCCAGCCCCAGGATGGCGATGATATCTTGCAGCTCTTTGTAGCGCTGCAGAGTTTGCTTCACCGCCCGGGCAGTGTTGTAGTGCTCTTCGCCCACAATGTCCGCCTGCAGGATGGTGGAAGAGGAATCCAGGGGATCCACCGCTGGATAAATACCCTTAGCCGCCAAGCTGCGGGACAACACCACCGTGGAGTCGAGGTGGGCAAAGGTGGTGGCCGGGGCCGGATCCGTCAAGTCGTCAGCAGGCACATACACCGCCTGCACCGAGGTGATGGATCCCTGCTTGGTGGAGGTGATGCGCTCTTGCAGGTTGCCCATTTCGGTGGCCAAGGTGGGCTGGTAACCTACTGCCGAGGGCATGCGGCCCAACAGCGCCGACACTTCCGACCCGGCCTGCACAAAGCGGAAGATATTGTCGATGAACAGCAGCACGTCCTGCTTGTTAACGTCGCGGAAGTACTCTGCCATGGTCAGGGCAGTCAGGCCAACCCGCATGCGGGCACCCGGTGGCTCGTTCATCTGGCCATAGACCAGCGCCACTTTGTCCAGCACACCGGATTCTTTCATCTCGTTGTAGAGGTCATTGCCCTCGCGGGTGCGCTCTCCCACGCCCGCAAACACCGATAGGCCAGAGTGCTCCTCAGCGATGTTGTGGATCAGCTCCTGGATGAGCACTGTCTTGCCGACGCCGGCACCGCCAAACAGGCCCACCTTGCCCCCCTTTTTGAAGGGGGCCAGCAGGTCAATCACCTTGATGCCGGTTTCAAAGGGCTCTGGCTTAATCGTCAAATCGACAAGTGGAGGCGCACTGCGGTGGATGGGGGCAAATTCTTGGGCTTGAACGGGCTCTCCTTTGTCAACCGGCTCTCCCAGCACATTGAAAATGCGCCCCAGGGTGGGCTGCCCGACCGGCACAGTAATCGGAGCGCCCGTATCCACCACCGGCATGCCCCGCACCAGGCCGTCGGTCGAGGACATGGCCACCGCACGCACGCGGTTATCCCCCAAAAGCTGCTGCACCTCAAAGGTGACGTTAACCTTCAGGCCGCTTTCGGTTGTGCCCTCCACCTTGAGGGCATTGTAGATTTCGGGCAGCTTGCCGCTGGGAAACTCGGCGTCGATCACAGGCCCAATGACCTGAGTGATGTAGCCAACATTGGTGGCAGTAGCGGTGGCAGTAACCATGATTGAGGCTCAGCTCCTTGTGTGCTCAGTTATCGACTCAGCAATGCCGGGTGTAAATCATTATCATCATACAAATAAAGGGATCCCAGTTGCTGCCGCACTTTTGCCTGTCCAGCCTATGGGGGATCCCCGGCAGGGAGGGCTTTTCTTCGCTACCCTAGAGCTAGGTTAGAGAGGGGGATCGCCAGCGATGAGCCACTACGGAGGCCGTACCGCACAGCTCAGCTCCGTCAGGTTGGGAGGACGGCGTTCCCGCCCGCGTCGGGGCCGGGCCCTACAACTGGGGATCCTCGGCTTTTTGCTGGGGCTGGGGGCGATGGGGGCAGCCTGGTGGTACACCATTGGGCCGCGGCAGACGCTTTCCTTGTATTGGCTGACCAGTGCCGACAACTCCATTTACTATGTGCAGCAAGAGCGCACGGTTCGCGCCTTCGACGCTCAGGAAGCCATCCGCCTGGCTCTGGAGGAGCTGATTGCCGGCCCCAGGGATCCCCACCTCACCACGGCCATTCCCCCCCAGACGCGGGTGTTGGATGTGCGGGTGGAGGGCGACGATATTTTCCTCAACTTCTCCCCCGAATTCACGCAAGGGGGGGGATCCACGACGATGATGAGCCGGATTGCGCAGGTGCTCTACACCGCCACCAGCCAAAACCCCGGCGCGCGGGTGTGGATCTCGGTGGAAGGCCGTGCCCTAGAAGTGCTGGGGGGCGAGGGGCTGATCCTGGATCAACCCCTGACACGGGCCTCGTTTGTGCCCAGCTTTCAGTTGCCGGCGGAACCGGCAACCCCAAAGGATTCCGCCCCGCTAACGGGGTCGCCAAAGCATCGCGTAGCGATAACGGCCTCTTGAGGCGGAAACCATGAACTGGTTCCAGCGAGTGGGCAGCAGTTTTCTCCTGACCGGTCAGGTGATTCTGCATCTGATGCGGGGCCGTATCCATCGTCGCAACACCCTGGATCAGCTTGCGGCGGTGGGGCTGGAGTCGCTGCTGATTGTTTTGATTACGGCGGTGGTGATCAGCGGTGTTTTCACCATCCAGTTGGCGCGGGAGTTCATCAACTTTGGCGCTTCCTCCCTAATTGGGGGAGTTTTGGCGATTGCCCTTGCCCGCGAGCTGACACCGGTGGTGACGGCGGTGATCTTGGCCGGACGGGTGGGATCCGCTTTTGCTGCCGAGCTGGGCACCATGAAAGTCACGGAGCAGATCGACGCTCTGCTGTTGTTACGCACCGATCCGGTGGATTATCTGGTGATCCCGCGGGTGCTGGCTGCGGGGCTGATGCTGCCGGTGCTCACCATCCTCTCCCTGCTGACGGGGCTGGTGGGGGGGATGGTCATCTGCGCTTCGGTTTACAATATTCCTGCCACGGTGTTTCTCAACTCGGCGCAAACCCTTCTGACCTCTTGGGATTTGCTCGTCTGTTGTTTGAAGGCGATGGTGTTCGGGTCTTTGATCGCCATTGTTGGCTCCAACTGGGGCCTTTCCACCAGCGGGGGAGCCAAGGGGGTGGGTCGCTCCACCACCGATGCAGTGGTTACGGCGCTGCTGGGCGTGTTTGTCACCAACTTCCTTATTTCTTGGCTGTTGTTTCAGGGGCCGGGGAGCGCCCTCAGCCGCGCGTTGTAGCCACTTCTGCTGTCCCGTTAGCGTTGCGGAGCAATAGGGAGAGAGCTAGGATGGGATCCCCTTTCCCTTCAGCGGTGCAGAGCACTTTGCGAGTAGAATTTCAGATTTTCCGACAGTTGCCGCCGGAGCCGCCCCGCTGGCAGTCCTTCTGGCTGGAGACATCCCCTGGCGCCACCATTCTCGATTGCCTCAACCAGATCAAGTGGGAGCAGGATGGCAGCTTGGCCTTCCGCAAAAACTGCCGCAACACCATCTGTGGCAGTTGCGCCATGCGCATCAACGGTAGGGCAGCCTTGGCTTGTGGCCGACATGTGGGCGAAGAGCTGGATCCCCGCAGCCCCCAGCCGCAGCCTATTCGCATCGGCCCTCTGGGAAACCTGCCCGTTCTGCGGGATCTGGTGGTGGATATGCAGCCCTTCTGGAACGATCTCAGCCGGGTGGATCCCTTTGTCAGCACGGCGGGGCGACGCATCCCGGAGCGAGAGTTTTTACAGCTGCCTGCCGAACGGGAGCATCTCAACGCTGCCGGTGGCTGTATTCTCTGCGGAGCCTGCTATTCCGATTGCAATGCCAAAGAGGTGAACCCAGAGTTTGTCGGCCCCCATGCTCTGGCCAGAGCCAACCGCCTCGTCCAAGACAGCCGCGACAGCCAACGGGAACAACGCCTGCAGGCTCTGGATAGCTTGGCTGGTGTCTGGGGCTGTACCCGCTGCTGGAACTGCAACAGCGTCTGCCCGATGGGCGTGGCACCTCTGGATCAAATCACCGAACTCAAACAGGGGATCCTCTCCCGCCCTGTAGACAAGACCGCTGCTCTGCCCACCGACCGTTCCCCATCGCACGCTGTTCGCGCTATTCGGACGGAGTCCTTGCCCATAGCCATCCGCCACCGCAAGACTCTGGTGCAACTGGTGCGCTCCGGTGGTTGGATAGATGAGCGCCGCTTTGCCCTGCAGGTGGTGGGCCGGGATCCCAAAGGGCTGCTCAGCTTGGTGCCTTTGGGTCTGCGCCTGTTGGCCAGGGGCAAATTTCCCTTTCGCTTCCAGCCCTCTGCAGGGGCGGCGACGGTACGGCGGCTTATCGACACAGTTAGGCAGGAAGGAAGGGATCCCCTCTAGGCTCCAGTTTTGAGGTTGTCTTGGCCGGAAATCAATCTGGCACTCAAAATCCGATCCCCCACTTTGATGTGGCGCAGCACCTCCGTTCCCTCTGTAACGTACCCGAACACGGCATAGCGGCCATCCATGAGGTTTAACCCCGCCGGGGTGAGATCCGGCTCAGCCATAAAGATGAAGAACTGAGAAGAGGCGCTGTTGGGATCGTCGGGATAGCGGGCCATGGCCACCGTCCCTTCGGCGGAAAAGGGCAGAGCCGGTTCCACATCCCACAGGCCCATCTGATCAAAAGTCTGGCCGTAGCGGGGCATCACCTCGCCTTTGGCGCGAATCTCCATAGGAATGGTGCGAATTTTTCCGGTGGCGGGATCCACATAGCCATCGGCAGGGCCAGGGGGATCCCCGGCCTGCGCCAGGAAGAAGGTCTCCACCCGGTCAAAGGTCAGGCCATCGTAGAAGCCCCGCTGCACCAGGTCGGCAAAGTTGCCGGCAGTGATGGGGGCGCTGTAGCCATCCAAGGTGATCACCATGCGCCCAGCGGTGGTGTTTAGCTCCACCTCTGCCCGCCCCAAGAGCTGAGGTTTGTCGGCATACTCAGCAGGCACTGTGTAGGGGAAAGCCCCCACCCAGTTGTTTTCCAGGGATCCCAACTCGTCCACTAGACGGTCGTAGGCAGCGCGGGCCTCTTCTTTACCCTTGGATTTGCGCTCGCTGGCTTGGCCGATCACCCGCAACTGCTCCCGCAGCGCAGCCATCTGTTCAGAGGCTGGGGTCACCCGATCCGGGGGCAAGCCGGCCAGCAGGGAATCTCCATAGCGATCCAAGAGGTGCTCTACCTGGCGCACATCTCCCCGCACCGCTGACCAGCGGTTGTACTTCAGGTCGGTGTCGATTTTGGAGATGGCCTCATCAATTTCCAGCAGCTTCGTTTCCTGAATAGGCAACGCCCGCCGCAACAGGGTACGTGGATCGGTAATGGCATCCCCCTGGGGCAGAGCCAAGGCCGGGATCCCCCAGAGCGCCACCCCGCAGAGCAGAGCAGCTACGTAGAGGCCAATCCGGCAAAGGGATCCCCATTGCCAAAATCCTTGGGCACGCTGCGTCATGGTTCCTACCGACTGCAAAACCACTCCTGTCTCAGCCTGACATCCCACCGTCACAGGCGGCAAGCGCTGTCAAACCTCGATAGATATCTCCACGACTGGCTCACTCCACCTGGGGGAAAGCCGTCATCGCTACACGACGCTTTTGCGACCGCAATAGCGGGACCAACTTCTCCAAGGGCATGGCTACACGGCTCTCCTACCTAGTTGGTTGGCGTCGGTGTTGGCGTCGGCGTTGGCGTCGGTGTTAGTGTCGGGGTAGAGGCAGGAGTGGGTCGAGGTGTCGGAAAGTCCGTCGGTGCAGGAGGTAGGGGCACCGGAATGCGGAGGCGGCAGGGCTGATCCGATTGATTACCTTCTGGGGCATAGCAAACGCGAATAAGATCCTCCACAAAGCGGAGCTGATTAAAACTAAGTTGATCCGCTTGTCGAATGATGTCAGTGATGATCTCCTCCAAGTTTCGCGCTGTTCTGGAAAGAGGTACGCTGACAAACAAAATGTTTTCCAGATCCCTAATTTCTGGAGGCGCTAAGTTGAAGAAAGACACTCTATCCCGTTCCCGCAGCAAGATGCGATAAAGGGCTTCACTCCAAGGGGAAACATCCACGGCTGCGCTGAAAACAAATCCCCGCAGGGGTGTAGGCTGGCCGGACTGACGCCCTTGGCCCAGGAGATTGGACTGAACCGATACCAATTTCCCCGGCGGCTGAGTAATCGATCCGGAAAAGGGGATGGTGAACCGCAAGTTGCCCTCCAAGGCAGTGGTTGACAAGGCAGGCAACAAAATGTCCCCTCTTGAGCTTAGGTTGAACAACTCAACCTTATTGCCTCTTGAAAAGAGCGGCCCTCCCGAACAAAGGGCGGCTGTTGAGCCTGAAGGGCAAAGCTGAGCAAAGGGATCAACCACCAATCCCAAAATGGCAGAGGTAGAGCCAGAGCCAGAGCCGGGATCCCTTGGCGGCGACCCCACGGTCGAGGGGCTGCTGGAGGTACCACCACCGCAACCTTTCAGGAAAACCGTTAGGGAACCTGTAAGCACTGCCGCCAGGACAAGCGCAGCCGGTTGCCAAAATCTTCTGGGTATACCGAGTCGTCGAAACATTTGCTTATCGCCTCGCTCTCGATTAAGGATGTTGTCAGCCTGCGGAATGACTCTAGCGGGATCCCACCGTGAGAACAGCGTCGCTGAATGGCGCCACAAAACGGCTGCCTTCTCTCTCAACTCTCAGCTCGCCACTGAGAAGATAAGAACCAGCAGATAGCGGAACATTGCTTTGCACCCTCATTTGCAGGCGGTGCTCCCCAATAGCAGCAGGGAATAAGTTGGCAAAGGGAGCTTCCAGCCCTTCAGAAAACCGTGCCAGCACAAAAGTCCCCTCAGTAGCTGCAGCCAGACGCTGTAACTCCAGAAGATTCAAATCGACCCCCAACCCAACCACATACACGGTGAGTTTTTGTCCTCGCTCTCTGGCCAAAGTTGTCAGCTCCTGAGTAGCTTGGTTGATGGAGCGGGTGCTTTCGTTGTCAATCCCATCGGTGAATACCACCAAGCGGCGGTTGAAACGCTCGGTGGGCCGAAAGTCGCTCAAGAAACGCCCGGCTTCTACCGTGGCATCGTAAAGGGCGGTGTTCCCTCCGGGAACAGCACGCAAAACCCCTCGTCTCAGTAGCTCTTTGTCGCTGGTGAAGTCTTGCAACAGCTGAGCCGTGCGCAGAGGCTGCCCCAGGGCTGTAACGCCAAAGCCTGCTCCCCGGTTGTCAAAGCGCAGAATGGCGCCCAGATCCAGGAGTGCAGGGCGAAATTGATCCAGGAGCCGAAAAACAGCCAGGAAGCGCCGAGATTGGGGATCCAAGACCAACAGGCTGCCTGAGCCATCCATCAGCACAGCCATGAGCAAAGGCCGCTGAGCCAGATCCGACGGGGGGTTCTCGATCCGGGTGGGTGTCAGGGTCAAGGCTACCGGCTGCGGGATCCCTAGCAAATCGGTTACCCGGTTCACCTGCAAGCTGACCTGGCCGGCGGAGAGCTGGGTTACCGGTTGGGGCGGATCCCCGCCTTGCAAGAGGGCAAGGTTGAACTCCATTTCCCCTTGTGTGCCAGAAAAGGAGCGGGTCAGAGCGCCATTGAACGTCAGGCGAGCTTGGGATCCCACAGCCGACGGCTCAATGCCTGTACCGCCAGAAGAGCCACAGCCGACAAGGCAGCTTCCCACGAGCACCAGGAGAAGCAGCCAACCAGCTTTTTGGCTTTTTACTTGACCGGGCTGTATTTTTACAGTCATTGCAGCTGCCAGTGCAAGCATAGTGGGGTGGCATGAAAGTACGGAGTTACAATACCACCCAGTAATTCTGAAAGCTACTGTAGCGCTTGGTGTAGGCTTAAAGATTTTTACTGCAGTTAGAGGATCTCGAGTTCATCTTTTTTCAATCTTTTTTCACAATGCGAGCACAGCGGGTCTCAGCTTTGAGCCTAGTAGGGCGGCTAAAGCCTGTCTGCTCCGAGAATTGCTTCGAGATAAAGACCCCTTTGTTTTGCCACTTGTGGCAAGCGTTCTCGCTGACCAATTGTCAAATAAGCCGGCGCTCTCCTCCGTGGCCTATAGTTCATAGCAGCTCATCAGTGCAGGTGTAAGCTCTAAAAGGATCCCCTGGGTGAGGAGGAGAACTGAACATGGCGGCAAAGCAACTCAAGTTCTATTGGAGCCCCCAACACCAGCTCTTTAGCTGCGATGGCGCCAAGTTGGAGGGGCACGGCTACATCCAAACCAACCCCTCCCATGACCTGGTTCACCTGCTCATTGCCGCCAACGGCAACATGCCCTGGCAGCCGGTGGAAAGCCGCGAGCAAACTTGCTTTGCCGAGTACAACGCGGTAATGCTGGAGCACCTGTTGGTCAACTGCTTCAACGCAGCGGTGCTGGGATCCCTGCCTGCTCAGCAGATCATCCCAGAGGCGCGGAAGTTCTTGCGGTGGTTTGTTTCAGAACACTACGCCCCTTTCCCGGTTTCTGAAGAAGAGGCTTTTCGTCGCTTTGCTGCGCACCTGGATATTGAGCGCATTGTGCGTTTGTTCCCCTATTTTTACAGTCTGCGGGCTTGGGAATGCTTCAGCCTCGATTACCGCGCCGAGACCTACGACCTGGAGTTCACCTCCGAGGATGATCCCGTTCGAGAGGCCCCGGAATGGGCGGCGGATCCCAACATTTTGGAGACTCAGGAGCTGGTGCGGCAAAAGCTCTCTGAGGCAGTAGCCGAGGCGGGCTCGATCCGGCCCAAACCGGAGCCCGTTTTCCCGCCAACTTCGTCAGCTTCTCCTCTGTCCGATCCCCCAGCCAAGACCAGGCAGAAAAAAACCGGACTCGGCTTCAAGCCTGCCCGTTGATGGATCCCCTCACCCCTTTCCCACAGGGAGAGGGGAAGACTAATCTGCGCCTTTCACTAGCCGACGAAAGGCCTTTTTGCCCACCTGCAAAATCCGCCCGGCCAGCTCCGAGGCATGGGCAAACTCCAGGTCGGGATCCTCCACCTTTTGCCCATCCAGCCGCACGGCGCCCCCTTGAATCTGCCGACGGGCCTCGGCGGCACTCTTGCACAGGCCACACTCACGCAGGATGTAGCTGAGTTTAACAGGGTAAGACAACCCATCGATGGCAAAGGTGGGGATGGATCCCGTTTCCGCAAGGCTACCTTCTAGCACCAACGCTTGAGCGGTGCGCTGGGCCTCTTCTGCCGCTGCAGGGGAGTGAAACTGGGCCACTAGGGTCTTGGCTAGGAGGATCTGCCGCTGGCGGGGATCCTGCGGCAGCTCGGCAAGGGGCACTGAGGTGAGCAACTCAAAGTAGCGCTCCACCAGGTGATCCGGCACCTTCTCCAGCTTGGAGTACATGGTGAGGGGATCCTCGGTCAGGCCCACGTAGTTGTTTTTGGACTTGGACATTTTCTGGTACCCGTCCAGCCCCTCCAAAAGCGGCACCGTCACGCAGAACTGCGGCGCTTGGCCCTTCCAGATTTGCAGATCTCGCCCGGTGAGCAGGTTAAAGCGCTGGTCGGTTCCCCCCAGTTCTACGTCGGCTGCCAGAGCCACCGAGTCGTAGCCCTGCAGGAGGGGATAGAGAAATTCGTGCAGATAAATTGGCGTTCCAGCTCGGTAGCGCTGGGCAAAGTCTTCTTTGGCCAGCATCTGCCCCACCGTCATCTGGGCCTGGAGTTCGATCAGCTCGCTGAGAGTCAGGTGGGCCAGCCACTCGCTGTTGCGGCGCACCTCCAGCCGGCCAGGGGTCTCAAAATCCAAGATCTTGCCGGCCTGCTCCAGATAGGTGCGGGCGTTTTCCTCCACTTCTGCTGGGGTGAGGCGGGGACGGGCCTCCGATTGGCCGGTGGGATCCCCGACCAGCGCCGTGAAGTCCCCGATGAGCAAAATGGCCACATGGCCCGCATCCTGGAACTGGCGCAACTTGCGCAACACCACTGAATGGCCCAGGTGTAGATCCGGTCGGGTGGGATCGATGCCCAGCTTCACCCGCAGGGGACGATCCGCTTGCGCCAAGCGCTCCGCCAGGGCAGCAGCTCCTCCTGGAAAGATCTCGGCCACCCCCCGCTCAACAATTTGGGCTATCAACGGATCCCGGTACGTTGGCGAAACTGAGGCTGACGATAAACTCAAATCCTGCTCCTCCGGCTGAACCCATGAGCCATTTTAAGCCCACGCAAAAGATGCTCGATTCTCAACTCAAGATCTTCTCCCCCTAGCCCGGTTGGAGTTGTCGATGGGCAGGGTTGGCCATCCTGCTGCCCCAATAGACGCCGCCCTATAATGGGTCTGGCTTGTTGTTGCTTTGCAACACGGACGTGACAGGGTTTTTGACGTGACCTACGGTCGCAGACCATTGGCCCGCCGGGCGAGAAAGCCGGGGTTGGAGCGTGTCTCCAATTCCCCTTTTTCCGGATCGGGGTTTGACGAGCATGCCGACTATACCCCACCCACCCGCCCCTCCCGGATTGCCCAGGTTGCCGGTGTGGTGGGCAATCTGTTGCTGGGATCCCTGCTCTTGGGATCCACAGCAACGGCTGCCGGATTGGTGGGGTTGGCCATCAGCTTTCGCAACTTGCCGGATGTGCATCAATTGCGGGATTACGTGCCCATTGCCACCACCCACATTGTCGATATTCGGGGCGAGCCCATTGCCAGCCTACACGGGGAGGCCAACCGAGAAGTGATCTCCCTTGAACAGGTCTCACCGGAAATGAAAAAGGCTTTGCTGGCCATTGAAGACAGCCACTTCTACACCCATCCAGGCATTAATCCGGTCAGCTTGGGCCGGGCGATCCTGGGCAGTGTAGAGGGGGGTATAGGCTCGGCGGGAGGGGGATCCACCCTGACAATGCAGTTGGTCAAGAACCTGTTTTTGAGGCCGGAGCGTACCCTCAGCCGTAAAGTCGCCGAGATCGTGTTGGCGGTGCGTCTAGAGCAAGTCTTCAGCAAAGACGAGATCCTGGAGATGTACCTCAACCAGGTGTACTGGGGGCACAATCTCTACGGCATCCAGGCGGCGGCCCGCAGCTACTTCAACAAGGATGCGTCTGAACTGAACTTGGCTGAAGCGGCGATGTTGGCTGGGATCCTGCCGGCCCCGGAAACCCTCAGCCCCTTTCGCAACCTGGAGGGAGCCAAACGGCGGCAACACCTGGTGCTGGATCGTCTGGTGGAGCTGAAGTGGATTACCCCCGAGGAAGCCCAGGCGGCGCGGGAGCAAAAGCTGACCTTAGGCCGCATTACCTCCTTTCAAAGTAACGCCCCAGCAGTTACCGACGCCATTGAGGCGGAGCTGCGGCGCCGCTATGGGGAACAAGCTCTAATGCAAGGAGGTCTGCGGGTTCAGTCCACCATCGATCTGCGTCTGCAGCGCCTTGCCCAGCGCATTGTCAATGAAGATGGCCCCCGCATTGGGGCAGCTCGTCGTGCCGATCAAATGGCTTTGGCGGCAGTGGATCCCCGTACCGGCTATGTGAAAGCCATTGTGGGCGGGATCAACGCTCAGCGGGGCCAATTTAACCGCGCCACCCAGGCGTTTCGCCAAACGGGATCCACCTTCAAGCCTTACGTATACTACGCAGCTCTGGCCAGCGGGCGCTATTCACCCGGCAGCATTTTGGAAGATACCCCCGTCACCTATCCCGGCTCGCCGCCCTACAGCCCGAAAAACTACGACAACACCTTTTATGGCCCCCTCACCTTTGCTCGGGCTTTGGAGCTCTCCCGCAACGTGCCCACGGTCAAGTTGGCCGATGATGTTGGGATCCGCAACGTCATCGCAGCGGCTCAGGCCACCGGCATCAGTGCCGAGATGTTTCCCAACTTGGCTACAGCTCTGGGCTCGGCCAGCGTCAGCCCCCTGGAGATGGCGGCCAGCTATGCGGTCTTTGCCAATAGCGGATATCGGGTGGAGCCGACCCTCTTGGCCCAGGTGGTGGATCGCAACGGCCAAATCCTCTTCGAGGCCAGGCCCCAGCCGGAGCGGGTTTTGGATCCCTGGGCGGTGGCGGTGCTCAACCAAATCCTCAAAGGGGTAGTGACCCAAGGCACCGGGAGGGCAGCTCGTCTGGACGATGGGCGACCTGTAGCCGGCAAAACCGGCACCACCTCTGATTTCCGCGACGCTTGGTTCATCGGCTATGTGCCGCAACTGTCTACCGCCATTTGGATCGGCAACGACAACAACTCCCCCATGCTGCCGGGTACGGCAGGAGGCGCTTTTGTGGCCCCCACTTGGAAGCGCTTTATGACCGAGGCTCTCCAAGGGATCCCACCCCAGGACTTTCCCAGCCCGCATCAGTTCCGTCGTCCCTAGGGGGGATCCATGACCTACAGCGAAGAGCGGCTGGCGCGTATCGAGCGCACGGTGGAGGCCAATGCCCAGGCCATCGCCCAACTGACCCGACAGAACCAAGAGGTGCTGCAAACCATTGCCGGCACCGAGGAGCGCATTGCCAGGGCCGAGGAGCGCATTGCCAGAGCCGAGGAACGCATTGCTGGCGCCGAAGAACGTCTGGAGGCCGAGGTCAAACGCTGGGACGAGCGGTTTTTCCAGCTCAGCCGCGATACCCTCAACTTCACCCGCAATGTGGTTACCATTGCCGCCATCACGGCTGTTTTGATCCCCCTGCTCAGGGATGTCGCTCCCCTGCTGATCGAGCTGTTGCGGGAGGGATCCCGTTAGCGCTTTCCAGCCGGGACGATCTCGCTTTTCCAACCGCTGGCCAACAAGTGGTTATCGGCAATTGCGCTGAGACAGCCGCGATTCCACCTCTCTGGGGTCGAGCAGGGTTCCAACCGGAATCGAGGTGTCCAAGGGATCCCAAAGCGTAGTGATTCTGAGTTACACTAAGACTGCAAAGAAAGGTAACGCCTTTTTCTGGTTCTCCTGACCCTTCACCGCGTTCTTTCTTGCATTCCTTGCACAAGACACAGAGGACAGACGATTATGGCTTTTGAACTCCCGGCTCTGCCCTATCCTGCTGACGCGCTGAAGCCCTACATGTCGGCAGAAACTTTCTCCTACCACCACGGCAAGCACCACGCAGCCTACGTAGCCAACCTGAACAAGCTCATCGAGGGCACCGATCTGGCCAACAAGTCTCTGGAGGAGATCATCAAAGCCACCTTTGGGGATCCCAGCAAAGTGGGTATCTTCAACAATGCTGCCCAAGTTTGGAATCACACCTTTTTCTGGGAATCCATGAAGCCGGGCGGGGGAGGTGCGCCTACCGGGCCTATTGCCGACAAGATCAACGCCGATTTCGGCAGCTACGACAAGTTTGTCGAGGCTTTCAAGACGGCGGCTGCCACCCAATTTGGCAGCGGTTGGGCCTGGCTGGTGCTGGACAACGGCACCCTGAAGGTCACCAAAACCCCCAATGCCGAAAACCCCCTGGTTTACGGCCAAACGCCCCTGCTCACCTTGGATGTGTGGGAGCACGCCTACTACCTGGATTACCAAAACCGGCGGCCTGACTTCATCAGCGCCTACCTGGAGCACCTGGTGAACTGGGATGCCGCCAATGCCCGGCTGGCTGCCGCCTGACTCTACCTGTTCTGGGATCCCTTGACGGGGGATCCCATCGAGGACTAGCCTCGCGTAGCTTTTTGCGGAGGGATCCTTGTGGATCCCTTTTTTGCGCCTAGTCTTTCCCCAAGCGTTCTCGCTCCTCGCGCAACCGCTCCAGAAAGCCAGGGGTGGGAGGTTGGGTTGGGGGTGCTGCAGGGGGAGCAGGAGTTGGAGCAACCCGGTTCATCTGGGGGAACAGGGGTTGGTTGATGGGCGGCGGCGGGAGAGGCTTGGCCGGGACAGGGGCTGGAGAAGGTGGAGCAGCGGGCGTGGGCACGGCAACCGGTCGGGGTGGAGGCACAGCAGGCACTGGAGTGGGAGGGGACACCTGCCGAGTTGGAGCGGGGGGCTGAGGAGTAGGGGACACTGCCCCTGAAGTTGCCTCCGGCCTGGGTGTGGGCTCGCTTGCAGACTCACCCATTCCCGGATCGGGGGCAGGATCATCCTCAAACACCAGTTCACCCTCCGGATCCCGCGGCAGCCAGTCCAGCAGAGGTTCAGGAGTGGCTGAGGGATCCCGCTCAGGGTGCTCTGCACCGCCGACTGGAAGGGGGCGTTCGGGGGCAGCAGGCGGTCTTTCGCTGCCTGGGCCCGGATCCAACAGCAGACGCAGGCCCCAGAAGGTGCTCCCCGCAATGGCCACAAAAAGGGCTATCCCAGCCCAGAGGGGAAACGGCTTGGCCTCGGGCTCTGCCTGGGTACTGAGCAGGTGTGTGCCCGACTGCCCTGCATCCACCGCCGCCAGGGTGCGCTCGGAGAAGATGGGTGCGGTTGGGGGGGGCGCGAGGGAAGAGCTGGCAGCGCTCTGGGAGTGCAGGGATCCCTCCAATTGGGCGCTGAGAACCTTCATATCTTGGGGCCGCTGGTCGGGATCTTTGGCCAGACAGGAGAGCACCACCTGTTCCAGCTGCAGCGGAATCTCATAGGGCAAATTCGAGCGATCGAAGGGCTGAGGCTGTTGGTAATTGTGGGCCTCGTACCAGCCGGGGAAAGAATCGCTCTTGGGTCGCAGAGGTTGTTGCCCGGTCAACATGCGGTAGAGCACTACGCCAAGCGAGTAGATATCCGAGCGGGCATCCAGGGCTTCCCCGCGCAGCTGTTCGGGAGAGGCATAGCGCACCGTACCCAAAAAGCCGGTGGTCTGGGTGCCAAGGGCAAGGGAAACGTCGCTGAGGAGCTTGGCAATGCCGAAATCCAAGATTTTGACGGTCTCCCCCAACGTTTCATCTTTTAGGACGAAGAGGTTGCTGGGTTTGATGTCGCGATGGATCACCCCCTTGATGAGATGGCCATCCTGCTCAGTCTCCAGGTTGTGGGCGTAATAGAGACCGGCGCATACTTGGCGGGCCATCCTCACCACCTGTTGAGGCGGCAGCACCGGCTGCTTGAGCATTAGCTCCCCCAAACTGCGCCCCGTTAGGTATTCCATCACCAGGTAAGGTTGGTCGTTCTCTAGGCCATAGTCCAATACCTTGACAATGGCAGGGTGCTCCCCCAACAACGTGCTGATGCGAATTTCCTGCTGAAAACGTTTGTGCAACTGGCGTCGGGTGTTGTCATCGCCTGCTAAGTTTTGGTGCAACAGCTTGACCGCCACCGGACGGTTGAACAGGCGCGTATCGACAGCCTTGAACACCCGCCCCATGCCACCTGCTGCAATGCTGTGAACCAGTTGATAGCGCTGGCCGATCACTTTTCCAGGAGCAAGCTGGTGCATAGGCAGCCTAGGAGCATGTACCCTCTGATTCTAATGCGTGTTTCTCGGGGGTTTCTCCCGCCTTTCTCTGGGCACTACTGCCAAGCTGTTTTCACTGCTTAATGTGTCTTAATGTGTCTGATGTACTTACTTTTGAATACTTATTAAACGCCCTGCCAGTAATTGAAGGCCGGACAAAGTCTGTGGGGCATCGAGAGCTACTTGGATCTGGAGGGATCTGATAGACTCATGCGGGCGCTTTGCCGGGTCTGTTATCGCTGTCTGTCGGGTATTTATGCTGGCTCACTGGCTGCAAATTTCGGGGATCCCTCTAGCCCTGATCGGCCCTGTTGAGAATCCGGTGCTGGTGTTTTTGATCATCCTGACCATCATGCTGGTGGCTCCCTTGCTATTTGAGCGGCTGCGCCTGCCGGGGATCATCGGGTTAATCTTGGCTGGGCTGGTGGTGGGGCCCTACGGCTTGGGCATCTTGCGGCGGGATGAGACCATCATCCTGCTGGGCACGGTGGGGCTGTTGTTTCTCATGTTCATGGCGGGGCTGGAGACCAGTCTGGAAGATTTGAAGCTCAATGCCGGGAAGGCCACCATCTTCGGGGCGCTCACCTTTCTGTTGCCCATGCTCATCGGCACAGCAGCCATGTTGGCCATTGGGTATGGCTTTCTGGCGGCGGTGCTGGTGGCCTCTTGTTTTGCCTCTCACACCCTGATCGGTCTGCCCATCATCTCGAAGCTGGGGTTGATGCGCCTGCAGACGGTGAGGGCAACTTTGGGGGCCACCCTTATCACGAATGTCCTGGCTTTGTTGGTGCTGGCGGTGGTGGTGCGCGCCCACCAAGGGGAGCTGTCGCTGCGCTTTTGGCTGACGTTGATCCCTTCCATTGCCCTCTACACGTTTGCCACCCTGTGGGGGGTGCCTAAGCTGGGCAGTTGGTTCTTTCAACGCTTTGGTCACGACGAGGGAGCAGAGTTTACTTTCGTGATCGCCACTTTGTTTGTGGTGGCCTACGGAGCGGGGTTGATCGGCATTGAGCCGGTGGTGGGAGCCTTTCTGGCCGGGACGGCCATTACCCCCATCATCCCCCAGCTCAGCCCCCTGATGAACCGGATCCAGTTTATCGGCAACACCCTGTTTGTGCCTTTTTTCTTGATCTCGGTGGGGATGCTGATCAATCCCGGCATTCTCTTGGGAGAGCCGCGCTCGCTGCTGGTGGGAGGGGTGATGATCGCAGCGGAGGTGGTGAGCAAGTTTCTGGCCGCTTGGATCCCGGCCCAACTGTTTGGCTGGCGCTTTGCCAGCACGATGATCATGTTCGGTTTGTCGATGGCTCAGGCGGCGGCTACCCTGGCGGCGATCACGGTGGCTTTTCAGGTGGAGTTGGTGGATGAGCTGACGGTGAACGGCACCATTGCCATGATCCTGGTGACCTGTGTTGCCTCGCCTTGGATTGTGGCCCGCTGGGGAGAGCAAATGCAGCCAGCCGAAGTGGCGGCAGAGTCCACTGAATTGCCCAAGCCAGATTGGGGAGCTCGCGTCTTGGTGCCGGTGGCCAACCCGGATACCGAAAGCAACCTGCTGCAGTTGGCGTTGATTTTGGCCAAAAAGGGCGGGGGAACGCTGCTGCCGCTGCATGTTTTGTCTGACCGTGCTGGGATCTCGCCGGCAGCCCTGGCTCGGCAAGAGCAGTTGTTGACCTTTGCAGAAGCTCTGGCCCACAGCGCCGTGACCCGAGTGGAGCCGATTCGGCGGGTGGATGACTCGGTGGAAAAAGGGATCATTCGCTCGGCGGCGGAACGTCAGGCGACCTTGGTGATCCTGGGCTGGAAGGGCTACTCCACCTATACAGAGAACTTTTTCGGCAGCATCATCGACGCGGTGGTGCGGCAGGTGGGGATCCCAGTGTTGATCACGCGGTTTCCGGTACCCATCGAGACGGCGCGCCGCATCCTCTTGGTTGCACCGGAGCTGGAGGTCTCTCCCGGATCCCTGCAGCAGACCATTGGGCTGGCGCAAACGCTGGCCGGCGAATTGAAAGCAGGTTTGCAGATTCTGCTGATGCAAACCCGACCTGGGCGGAAAAGCTCCCCAGCCTTGGTGGCAGAAAGCTATGCTCACCTGCCGGTTCAGCGGGTGCAGGGGGGGGTGGTGGCGGAAGCCTTCAAAGCGCTGCAGCCAGGAGATGTGTTGGTATTGGTTCCCAGCGAAACCGGCAACCGGTCGCGTCTGGGCCGAGAGCCGGAGACCATCGCCCGCAACCGACCCAGCCTTCCCATCATCGTGGTGCATTTGCCACGGGACTCGGCCTATCCCTTGCGCCAAGGAGAGGGGGCTCTTGCCGCTACAGAGTCAACTTGGCAGTGATGGCTTTGGAGTGTTGTCTGGCGGATTTGAGCTCTTGTCTCAACTCCGCCCCAGCTCCCCTGGTAAACTGGGATACCCCGGCTTCGGAACCATCGTGAGCCAGAAGGGAGGCCCAGAGCCATAGACTATGTTGATTGAGGAAGTGGGGATGGTACCCTACGGAGCACAGGAGTATGGTTGCCTATTTGCTGGAAGTCGGCTGTGAGGAACTCCCGGCCAGTTTTGTGGATTCGGCCCTAGAGCAGTGGCGAACCGGGATCCCGGCCTCTTTGGCGGAGGCTCATCTGCAAGCGGAGCAGATGCAGCTTTTCGGTACGCCGCGCCGCCTGGCGGTTCTGTTGCAGGGGTTGCCCACCCAGCAGCCGGATCGCACCCTAGAGGTGAAAGGGCCACCGGTTCAGGTCGCCTACCAAGATGGCCAGCTCACTCCTGCCGGGGAAAAATTTGCCCAAAAACAAGGGGTGGATCCCGGCAGCCTGGAAATCCGGCAAGTGGGCAAGGGATCCTTTGTGTTTGCGGTGCAGCGGGTGCGGGGCCGACCGACGGCAGCCGTGCTCCAAGAATTGGCACCCGCCTGGATTACCAACTTGAGTGGGGAACGGCTGATGCGCTGGGCCTGCGGGGATCTGAAGTTTCCGCGCCCCATTCGCTGGCTGGTCTCCCTTTGGGATGATCAGGTGCTGCCTTTGCTGCTGCCGACCCACGAGGGCAATACCATGCCGGGCTTGGTGGCCGGGCGGGTTAGCCGGGGGCACCGCGTTTTGGGATCCCAGCAGGTCACTCTGGAGCGGGCCGAGAGCTACGTTCAGCAAATGCAAGAGGCGGGGGTCAGCCCCGATCCAACAGCGCGAGAGGCATACATTCAGGCTGAGGTGACCAAGCTGGCCAGGCAAGTGAATGGGGAAGCCCAGATCCCTGCTCCTTTGCTGCGGGAGGTGGTGCACTTGGTGGAGTGGCCGACGGCGGTTTTGGGGCGTTTTGAGCCGGAATTTTTGCGCCTGCCGCCGGCGGTGATCGAGACGGTGATGATCATCCACCAACGCTATTTCCCGGTACGGGATGGCCGGGATCCCAGAAAATTGCTGCCCTATTTCATCACCATCTCCAACGGCGACCCCCGGCAATCGGAGCGGATCGGGGCAGGCAACAGCCGTGTGGTGCGGGCGCGCCTGGCGGATGCCCGCTTTTTCTACGAAGAGGATCGGCGGATCCCTTTGGCGGAGCGGGTGGAGCGCCTACAGGCAGTCGCCTTTGCTGAGGGGCTGGGATCCATGCGGGACAAGGTGGAGCGCATCCGCCACATCAGCCGCCTCATTGCCGCTGCCCTGAACTTGGATGCCCAGGAACAAGCGCTGGTGGAGCGCACCGCCCAACTGTGCAAAGCGGATCTAGTTACCCAAATGGTGTACGAGTTCCCGGAGCTGCAGGGGATCATGGGGGCCGACTACGCTCGGCAGGATGGGGAACCGGAGGCGGTAGCCGAGGGGATTGAGCAACACTACTGGCCTTTGGGAGCGGGGGACGCTTTGCCCACAGCACTGACGGGGCGGGTGGTGGGCTGGGCAGATCGCCTGGATACCTTGGTGGGCATGTTTCGCTTGGGGCGGATCCCCACCGGCTCCTCGGATCGCTTTGCCCTGCGGCGGGCCGCCAACAGCCTGGTGCTGGTTGCCTGGGATGCCGGCTGGACTTTTGACTTCAACTTGCTGTTGCAGAGCGTGGTGCAGGACTATGCCTTTGGCGATGTCCACACCTTGCGAGCCTTGCAGGAGTTTTTGGCCCAACGGATACAGACCCTTTTGCAGGAGGAAAAACGGATTGATTACGACTTGGTCAGGGCTGTGGTGGGGGATCCCGAGTCGGTCAAAGCGGAGGATCCCCAGAAGGCCGAGCTCACCATGCGGGCCCTGGGCAACCTGCCCTTGACTTTGCTGCGGGCGGAGTACCTGCAACACCTGCGGGCCACCGGGGAATTGGCGGATCTCTATCCCACCCTCAATCGCTGCGCCCGCCTGGCAGCCCAAGGGGACTTGGACTACGCCGTGGTGGATCCGGCAGCCGCCGTGGATCCCGACCAGTTGCAGGAGGCGGCAGAAAGGGAGTTGTACGAGGCTTGCCAGAAGGTCTATCGCCTGGGGGTGGAGCCAGCCCTTCAGGGAGACTTTGTCCCCTTGGTGGAAGCTCTGCAAGCAGCAGCCCCTCAGGTAGCTCAGTTTTTTGAAGCCGTTTTGGTGATGGATCCGGATCCTGGTCGGCGGGCCAACCGGCTTAATTTGCTGGGGGTATTGCGCAACCAGTCGCGCCTGTTGGGGGACATGGGGGCTGTGGTCATGGCAGGGGAATCCTCGCCGGAGAAGACCCCCTAGCCGTTTCAGATCAGTTTACTTCGAGACAGATCCCCCTCACCCCCAGCTTCTCTCCCAGAGAGAGCTACCCCCCAAGGACTCTGTCCCACTGGCGCGAACGGCTTGGGAATGGACATATCGTCATTTCCACTCAAACTCAGAACACTGTGCCCACACCTAAACCGTTGGTCGCGTCTTCGCGTCAGCGTTGCGGAGCAATAGCGTTGCGGAGCAATAATGCAGGGGGTTAGAAGGTTTTTCAAGGACTCCGTCCCGCTGGCGCGATCAGTAGCCCAGGCGTCTCATCTTAACCTGAACAACCATACGATTTATCCAAGAAATTGCAAACACTGCTGCAAAGCCCGCTGCACCGAGCCTAGGTAGCCCTCTCCAAACAGGTTGAGATGGTTGAGCCAGTGGTAGAGCTGGTAGAGGGGCTTGCGGTGAGGATATCCCTTATCCAAAGGATAGGTCTGCTGATAAGCCCGATAGAACTCCGGCGGAAAGCCGCCAAACAGTTCTGTCATCGCCAGATCCGTCTCTCGATCCCCGTAGTAGGTGGCCGGATCGAAAATCACCGGGGATCCATCGGCCAAGGCCCCGTAGTTGCCGCCCCACAGATCTCCATGCAACAGAGCGGGTTCTGGCCTGTAGTCCTGAAAAAAGGCTTCCAGCTCCGCCATTACCCGTTCGGCTTGGGCCACCCACGTGCCGCGATACCCCTGTTGGCAAGCCAATTTCACCTGGTAGAGCAGCCGCTGTTCCCGATAAAAATCCGGCCAATTCTGCCGCCAACTGTTGATCTGAGGCGTAGAGCCGATGGTGTTGTCGCGCTCCCAACCGTAGCTGCCGTTGGGGGATAGGGTGCGGTGCAACTGGGCCAACTGGGATCCCAACAAACCCGCAGTGTGCGGACGGGGCGAGGTTAGCTCCAGGTATTCCAGCACCAAGTAGGCCTGCTCTCCTACGGATCCCCAGACAATGGGCTGAGGTACGCGAATGGCCTGGGCAGCCGCCAGGGTTCGCAAGCCCGCAGCTTCCGCTGCAAACATCTCCAGCGCTCTTTCTCCCCCACGGGCCAATTTGACAAAGTAGTCTCTTGCCCCTTCTGCAAGAGGGTTTTGGGAAGCGCAAGAAAACCGATAGGTGGCGTTGATGCTGCCCCCGCCCACAGAACGATACTGCAGGGGCCGTAAGGGATCCCCTGTCGCTTCCGCAAGGTGCTGGGCGATAGTTTGCCAAAGAGTTTGCATCAGCAGCCAAAGTCAATTGTCGGAGAAAAACAGGTACTTAATCAGACATCAGACCTGTAAGCACACCACCCACTAGGGTAATAATTGCCCCTCGGCTGATGAACTCCTGGTTGTCCAAGCGCTTGCCAATCCCGTCCATCTTCTCGCTCAGTTTGCCTTCCATCCCGTTGATCCTTTCGTTCAACTGGGCCTCAATGCCATCAATTTTCTCGGTGAGCTTGACCTCGACGCTGTTAATCCTTTCGTTCAACTGGGCCTCAATGCCATCGATTTTCTCGGTGAGCTTGACCTCGACGCCGTTGATCCTTTCGTTCAACTGGGCCTCAATGCCATCGATTTTCTCGGTGAGCTTGACCTCGACGCCGTTGATCCTTTCGTT
>NZ_JANSIG010000035.1:0-26826 GCF_047461975.1 Synechococcus sp. R55.3
TCTGGGACGCCGGGGCTGGTGGCCTCATCAGCGCTTTACTACCCTATCCCCACCACCACCCCCACGTCAAGTCCTACCCAGCCACTTTGTTCGGGAAGTCTTTGGCGAGAATGAGGGAAAGGGAGAAATAAAACTATTTGTATACTGACAGTCTGACCGCAGAGTTAGTAAGATGGTTGCAAGGGTCAGGTTTTGGAGAAACTGCGATGCTGACTTTGCGTAAGCGGGAAGAGAGGGGTCATGTCAAGCTCAGTTGGCTTGATACTTACCACTCATTTTCTTTCGGGGAGTACTACGACCCTCGCTACATGGGTTTCCGCGCTTTGCGGGTGATTAACGATGACCGAATCCGCCCGAGTGCTGGCTTTCCGACCCATGGGCACCGGGATATGGAGATCGTTACTTATGTTTTGAAAGGGATCCTTGAGCACAAAGACAGCTTGGGCACGGGATCTGTGATTCGTCCTGGTGAAATTCAACGGATGACGGCAGGCACAGGGATCCAGCACAGCGAGTACAATCACTCGGCGGATGAGGAGGTTCATCTGCTGCAAATTTGGATTTTGCCGGAGCAGGAAAACCTAGATCCCAGTTATGAACAAAAAGCGACGGGTTTAGCAGAGCATCCCAATGAGTTTTGTTTAATTGCCTCTCGGGATGGACGCCAGGGATCCGTAATTGTGCATCAGGATGTGAATCTCTACGCGGGGTTGATTGAGCCGGGACACACCATCTGCCAATATTTGGATGAGAAGCGCTACGGATGGCTGCAGGTGGCTCGCGGCAATGTGACCCTAAATGGCTTGTTTTTGCGAGAAGGAGATGGCGTGGCCATTGCTGAGGAAAGCGAGCTCAACCTTTTCAGTGAGAAAGGTGCTGAGGTGCTGCTGTTTGATTTGGCCTGAGGATGACTTTTGGCTAAGTTCTGGCCGTTTGCCTCAAGTTCATAGTCGTTTCAGGCTGGGGTGAGACGTCCGGGCTACTGAGAGAAGCCTTCTGACCTGTGCATTATTGCTCCGCAACGCTAACGCGAAGGCGCGACCGACGCTTCGGGTGTGGGCGCAGTGTCTTAGTTCGAATCGAGGTGGCCATAGGTCTTTTGGGATCCCAACTTTTTCTGCTGCTTTCAAGTCCTTTCAGGGGGAGAAGTGGATCCTTTTTTCTTCAGGGTCTTGCTGAGTGAACTGAGAAAGAACTTGCTGCCAAAGTTGAGCAGTCTGGGATCCCTTTCCTTTGGCGTACAGGAGGCGGGCTCCTTCCTGTTGGGGATGTGGCTGTAGGCACAGCCAGAGGTAGGTCGCAGGCAGATGGCGGAGGTACTGG
The DNA here is from genome assembly GCF_047461975.1 of Synechococcus sp. R55.3. Lineage (NCBI taxonomy): Bacteria > Bacillati > Cyanobacteriota > Cyanophyceae > Synechococcales > Synechococcaceae > Synechococcus > Synechococcus sp. R55.3. The sequence continues at coordinate 1,324 of NZ_JANSIG010000035.1, forward strand.
GGCCACTCAATAGCGGTGATCCCACCTTGGCTCCAAAGTTCTTCTAGCCCTAGGTCTTCTAGGAGTGTGGATTCTTTCCCACCGGCGCGAGCGGCAGAAGAGGTCTCTAGGCGGTAGAGATCGCAATGGAAAAGAGGGATCCGTCCGGTGTGGTATTCCTGCACCAGCACGAAGGTGGGGCTGTCGATGGGTTCAGGGATCCCCAAGCCCTGCCCTAGTCCCTGCACAAAGGTGGTTTTGCCGCTGCCCAGATTACCTTCGAGAAGAATGACCAAGCCGGAAGTGGAGCCGAGGCTGCGGCTGGGAGGGGGAGATTTTTGTTGGCCTGAAGGGGCGAGGAAGCCAAGGGCGGCTTGAGCTACGAGGGCCCCTAGTGATTGGGTAGCAGCGGCGGATGGCAGCAGCAGAGGGGAGGTTTGCTGCCAGAGCTCTTCATTCTGTTCGCTGGCCATGGCTTACAACTCCTTTGGGGCGGGGATCCCAGGCGAGGAAGTTGCCTCGTTTGGGTGAACAGAAACGCGTTTGGGAGCTGTCAAGATTGCGGCCAGGCCTGCTCCAATGAGCAACAGGCTCACCCCCTGCGCCACCCGCAGGGATCCCAGCATGAGGCTATCGGTGCGCAGGCCTTCGATCCAGAAGCGCCCCAGGCTGTACCCCACCAGGTAGAGGCCCAAGAGGGTGCCGGGGGGAAGCTGGCGCCGGTAGCTTAAAAAGAGCAGGAGCCCGAAGAGACCAAAGTTCCAGAGGGATTCGTACAAAAAAGTGGGATGGACGCGCGATTCATCAGGCAGCTGCAGTTGTACCCACAGAGGGCTATCCGGAGGCAACACCTTTCCGTAGGCTTCGTTGTTGAAGAAGTTGCCCCAACGTCCGATCCCCTGACCAAGGCTGAGGGAGGGAACAAGGCAATCGGCTAGCAACCAAAAACTCAGCCGGTGCCGCCGGGCGAACAGGTAAAGCGCCGCACTGCCGCCGATCAAGGCACCGTGAATGGCAATGCCCCCCTGCCAGAGGGCCAAGACCTGCCACCAAGGGCCATCTCGATAGCGTTCCCACTCAAAGGCCACATAGTACAGGCGAGCAAGGGGCAGGGATCCAACCACCAACCACACCAGCAGATCAGGCATGGAACTGGGGGGAAGGCCACGCCGAGCTGCCAGATGGCGAGCCAGGAGCAAGCCCAACACCATTGCCAGGCCGATCAATAAGCCATACCAGCGCAGGCTGAGCGGCCCCCAACTAAACACAACCGGGCCGGGGGATTGTAAGACCAAAGTCATGACCGTGGGGACATTCCTGAGCAGATCCCTTTAGCCCACTCTACCCGCTCTGCAAGGCTATGCAGAAGACCTGCCCTCACCCCCAGCCCCTCTCCCAGAGGGAGAGGGGAGTTAGGAACCGAGGCAAGGTACGAGCTGACTGCAGTTGGAGGGAGAGGGATCCGCTCAGAGCAAGGCGACAATGTTAGAATGCAGGCTCGATTTTCCACCACGACTCCTGGGGGGGATGCGGGTTATGGCCCGGAAAGCCGCTGCTGTGAACACTGCTGATGACTCGGACAAATTGAAGTCAGAAAAACGCAAAGCCCTGGAGCAGGTGTTAAGCCAGATCGAGCGGAATTTCGGCAAAGGGGCAATCATGCGCCTGGGAGATGCCACCCAGATGCGGGTGGAGACCATACCCAGTGGGGCCATCACCCTCGACTTGGCCTTGGGCGGAGGTTACCCAAAAGGGCGGATTATCGAAGTCTTTGGGCCGGAATCTTCTGGGAAAACTTCAATTGCCCTACATGCCATCGCCGAAGTGCAAAAACAAGGGGGAACGGCAGCTTTTGTGGATGCGGAACATGCGCTGGATCCCACTTACGCAGCAGCTTTGGGGGTTGATATTCAAAACCTGTTGATCTCCCAGCCGGACACGGGGGAGGCCGCCCTGGAGATTGTCGATCAGTTGGTGCGCTCGGCAGCTGTGGATATCGTGGTGGTGGACTCGGTAGCAGCGTTGGTGCCCCGTGCCGAGATCGAAGGGGATATGGGAGATGCCCATGTGGGATTGCAGGCGCGCCTGATGAGCCAAGCGCTGCGCAAGATTGCCGGGAACGTCAGCAAAACCGGCTCCATTGTTCTTTTTTTAAACCAATTGCGCTCCAAAATTGGCGGTATAGGCTATGGCCCCCAGGAGACCACCACCGGCGGCAATGCCCTTAAGTTTTATGCGTCGGTGCGGCTAGATATTCGCCGCGTTCAAACCCTGAAAAAAGGTGCGGAAGAATACGGGATCCGAGCGCGGGTCAAGGTGGTGAAAAACAAAGTTGCTCCCCCTTTCCGGCGGGCAGAATTTGACATCATTTTCGGCCAAGGGATCTCCAACATCGGCTGCATTATCGATCTGGCCGAGGAGATGGGCATTCTCAAGCGCCGCGGCTCTTGGTACAGCTACAAGGAGGAAAATGTTGCCCAAGGAAGGGACAATCTGGTTGTCTACTTGAAGGAAAACCCAGAGCTCCTAGCGGAGGTGGAAGCGGCTGTGCGGGAGAAACTTTCTGCGGGGGTGACGGTTTCCGCCAGCCGGCCGGCAGCGATGGAGGAGGGAGAGCAGGAAGAGAATGAGGATGCGGTCTTTGTAGAGGAAGAGTTCTGAGGGAGCAGCTAGCTGTTCAGGGAGCGCTTCCTGAGCGAGATCGTCGCTGGCGCAGGGCCTCGTAGAGCAACAACCCCCCCGTCATAGCGACGTTCAGAGATTCGACACCCTCGGCCATCGGGATCCGCACCTGGGCATCGGCCTGTTGGATAGTCGATTCCCTCAGGCCAGCCCCTTCGTTGCCCAGGAGAAAGAGGGTTGGGCAGGTGAGATCTTGATCCCAGTAGCAGTTTGCTGTGGGGGAGAGGGTAGCAGCCAAGACTTGGATCCCGTGGCAACGGCAGCTCTGGATCCAGGCGGCTAGGTCGGGCACGACTTGGGGCGGACGGCGAAACCACTGGCCGGCAGAGGCCCGCAAGACTTTGGGGTTTTCGGGATCGACGCTGTCTGCGCTTAGCCAAAGGCCGTCGGCTCCTGCGGCGGCCACGACTCGGATGAGGGATCCCAAATTGCCCGGATCTTGCAGCGTTTCCACCACGAGGCCCAAACGTACCCCGGACAAGGGGGGAGAGGGAATCTGCCGACTGACGGCCACGGCCACGGCTCCTTCGGGAGACTCGGTGGTACAGAGTGCCGCCATGACTTCTGGGCTGACGGGTTGCCGCCGTAGGCCCTTGGGCAGATCGGCCAGCAGGTGAGGGTGACGGCTGGCCCAGTCGGGCGTGTAGCAGAGGGCTTGCAAAGGCCAGCCGACCCGCAGGGCTTCTTCGATGAGATGGGATCCCTCTACCAAAAAGGCGCCCTGTTCTCGCCGACCTTGGCTGCGGTGCAACTGCCGCAACTTTCGGATCCAGGGGTTTTTCGGGCTGGTCAGCAGTAAGGACTCCGTCCCGCTAACGCGATCAGAAACCATGGGGCAACAGTCAGTCTCTTGCTTGGAGATAATCCTTTTCTCCCTCAGGAAAGCTGAGGGTTGATGGCTCGGAGCACCTGGGAAGCACCACGATGGAAGGTTTATTTAACCGTATCGACGCAGCCGCTGGATAAAAAATCCATCCCGATCCTGTCGGTGGGGCCAAATGAGCAGGGGATCCCCTTCTGCAGCCCAATGAGGATGGCTGTCGAGAAAGGCTTGAATGATCTCCTCGTTTTCGGCAGGGTGCAGCGTGCAGGTAGCGTACACCAACACCCCGCCCGGCTTCAGCCAACGGGCTGCCACTTGCAGAAGCTGAGCTTGCAGGTGGGCCAACTCTGGGATCCGCTCTGGGGTTTGTCGCCAGCGGGCATCGGCATGGCGGTGCAGGGTTCCCAAGCCGGAGCATGGGGCATCCAGCAGTACGCGGTCAGCACTCTGCCAGGGGGGCAAGGGGGCAGGGGGTAAGGACTCCGTCCCGCTGACGCGATCGGCAGCAGCGCTCAGCGGCAACAGGTCGATGGCCAGGGAACGAATCGAGGTCAAGCCCAAGCGATGGGCATTTTCCTCTAGGCGCCGCAGACGGTGGGGGTGACGATCCAAAGCCCAAATCTCCCCTCGATCCTGCATGTGTTGGGCTATTTGGGTGGTCTTGCCGCCCGGAGCAGCGCAGCAGTCGATCACCCGCTCTCCCGGCTGGGGATCCAGGCAATGCACCACCTGCTGGGCACTGGCATCTTGAACGCTCCACCAACCCTGGGCAAAGCCGGGCAGGGCCGTGATGTCGCCGGCATGATCCTGAAGTCGCAAGGCACCCGGCACCTCGGAGATGGGGAGGGCAGGGATCCCGGCTGCTGCCAAGGCTTGAATGACTTTATTCACATCTGCCCGCAGTGGGTTGACCCGCAAATCCAGGTGGGGTGGCTGATTAAACCAAGCACACAACTGCTCCGTTTCCACCGGCCCCAGGCGCTCCCACCATAGGCTCACCAACCAGTCGGGAAAGCTGTGCAGGATCCCGAGAGTCTGAATAGGGCTCCGCGCCGCTGTCTGCCGGGCATCTCGCAAAGGCTTGAGGGGATCCTTCTCTGGCTGATCCAACACTTGCCGCTGGTAGGCGCGCAAGATGCCGTTCACCACCCCTGTCAGGGATCCTAGCCCCATCTGGCGGGCCAATTCCACGCTGGTATGGATGGCAGCACTGGCCGGGATCTGATCCAAAAAAGCCAGTTGGTAGAGGCCGAGATGCAAAATCAGTCGCAAATCGGGGGGCTGCTTGTGGGCAGGACGCTGGGCAAAGCAATCGATCAAGGCATCGAGGGTGCGGCGACGGCGGGTAATGCCATACACCAGCTCGCTGACCAGATGCCGGTCGGCGGGGATCAGGCTGCTGTTGGCCAACAAATGCCCCAGAACCAGGTCGGCATAGGCGTTTTGGCGCTCGATTTTCTGCAGAGCCAACAGAGCCAGTTGGCGCGCGTTCATAGTCATCTCAGGATGTTCTCCCATCGCGTCAGCGGTGTGGAGCACTTTAGGGTCTAGAGATCCAGATCTCCGCTGGAGCAAGGCCGCTCCCAGGCGATACTGGAAAAGCCCCTCAAGGGATCCCATCATGCCTTACTCAACTGCTTTTCTGGAGGTGATCCCCGCCATCGACCTTCTCCAGGGCCACGCCGTGCGCCTCTACCAGGGGGATTATGCTCAGGCGGAACAGGTGGCCGATGACCCCATCCAGCAGGCCGAAGCTTGGGCGGCACAGGGTGCCCCTCGCCTGCATGTGGTCGATCTGGACGGGGCCAAAAGCGGGGATCCGATTAACCTGCCTACCATCGAGCGCCTGGTGCGCCAACTGGCCATCCCGATTCAGGTGGGGGGTGGGATCCGATCCCTGGAACGGGCGCGGCAGTTGCTGGAGCTGGGGGTGGATCGGGTGATCGTTGGCACCCTAGCCGTAGAGGATCCCGACACCCTGGAGGCTATGACCCAAGCCTTCCCCGGTCGGGTTTGGGTGGGGATCGACGCTCGGCAGGGGCAAGTGGCCACCCGCGGCTGGCTGAGCACCACTCCCCTGCGGGCCACCGAATTGGTGCAACGGGTGGGGGAACAGGGCGTCGCCGGCATCATCTACACCGACATTGGCCGGGATGGCACCCTGGCCGGCCCCAACCTACAACAGTTGCAGGAGATCCTCGCCATCTCCCGCCTGCCTGTGATTGCTTCGGGGGGAATCGGATCGCTAACGGATTTGCTGGCTTTGTTGAGCTTGCCCGGTTTGACGGGGGCCATTTTGGGTAAAGCCCTCTACTCAGGGGCGATCTCCTTGCAAGAGGCTTTGCGAGCTGTGGGGCCGGGCCGCTGGCAAGATCTACCGCCGGAAACCGGATCCCTGTGGGCCTAGGTATCCATCCAGAGATCGAGCGAAAGACAGCCCTGGCAAAACCTCTGCCATACTGGTGAAATCAACAGGCAACTTCATGCGACAACACCAGCCGCTGGTGAAGGTTTTCCAAGACATTTTTGTTTTTCAGGTCATGTCTGTCCCTGCGCTTCGCCCTGCTGTTCGAGCTTTACAACCCGAGTTGGTGACCTGGCGCCGCCACATCCACAAGTATCCCGAGCTGGGCTTCCAGGAGAAGCAAACCGCCGCCTACATCAGCCAGCGCCTGAAAAGTTGGGGGATCCCTCACCAGACCGGCATTGCCCACACCGGCATCGTGGCCACCATTGAGGGAGAGCAGCCGGGGCCGGTTTTGGCGCTGCGGGCCGATATGGATGCCCTGCCCATTCATGAGGCCAATGAAGTCGAGTACCGCTCCGCCATCCCCAACGTCATGCACGCCTGTGGCCACGACGGCCATACGGCCATTGCTATGGGCACCGCCAAGCTGCTGCAACAGCACCGTCAACACCTCAAGGGCACGGTCAAGGTCATTTTTCAACCTGCCGAAGAAGGCCCCGGCGGAGCCAAGCCCATGCTGGAGGCGGGGGTTCTGAAAAACCCGGATGTGGAAGCCATCCTCGGCCTACACCTGTGGAATAATCGCCCTCTGGGCACTATTGGCGTGAAAAGTGGCCCCTCGATGGCCTTTGCCGACCGCTTTCAGATTCAGGTGATCGGGCGAGGCGGACATGCTGCCCTTCCCCAACAAACAGTGGATGCCATTGTGGTGGGATCCCACATTGTCAATGCTTTGCAGACCATCGTCTCCCGCAGTGTGGATCCGCTGCAGCCGGCGGTGGTGACGGTGGGCCGTTTCCGGGCCGGCGATGCCTTTAACGTCATTGCCCCTAGAGCTGAGATTTGGGGCACCGTGCGCAGCTTTCAGCCGGAAGTGCGGGATTTGATCTCAAAACGTATGGAAGAAATCGTTGCCGGCATTTGCCAAGCCTACGGGGCCACCTACGAGTTTCAGTACGAACGGGGCTACCCAGCGGTTTGCAACGATCCTGCTATGGTAGCGCTGGTGGAACAAGCTGCCCGCCAGGTGTTTGGCTCAGAGGCGAGGATCATCCCAGAAATGACCATGGGCGGAGAGGATGTCTCGTTTTTCCTGAATGAGGTGCCTGGCTGCTACTTTTTCCTGGGATCCGCCAACCCCGCCAAGGGACTGGACTATCCCCATCACCATCCCCGCTTTGATTTTGATGAAGCTGCCCTTGGCCTTGGCGTGGAGCTCTTCCTGCGCTGCATTGAGAACTATACTGGCCAAGCCCTGAGTTAGCTTCAACGGTGGGAAGCCCCGCACTGTATTTGCGAATTGTGTTTACCCAAGAGCAAAAGAGACGCTAGGCGAACAGTGTTGGGATGAAAGCCGTCCAAGATATACCTCTCTGGAGAGTTTCCCCGGTCTGTCCCTGCCGTGGGATGCACGGTGGCAGCACGCGGAGACCTCTGCATAGACAAGTCTGTGAAGCGTGAAGCCCGCCCTAGGGGCGTCTACCCCGGGAGTCGTTCACCAGGCATTTTGGGTTGCGCTGGAACGGCGATCCCCAGCTTGACAGGAGGCTGGAATGGCTAGGGCCTGAGCAGGTCAGCCCCTCCGCTACCAGGGAGCAGCAAAGGTTGCATGGGTTCTGGGGTGGGTAGGGCGGGGACAGGATTCAAGTCGGCGGGAATGTAGAGGGGCGTTGGGTTGGGATCCCCACCGAAGGCCAGCACAAGGGCTTCCAGCAGGGCCTGTCGCTGTTGCCGGTTCAGGGATTGTACAACGGCTTTGTCTTGGGCGTAGGGGTTGACCGTGAGGCGGTCGGCACCGGGATACCGTTGGGCGATGATTGGCTCATTGGCATCAAAATAGTCCGCCAGCGTCAGTTGCCAGTCAAAGCGGTCGGTCGGGGAGCGACCGGCCACCTGCAGATGGTAAACTATCATCCGCCGCACCAAGGTATCTTCCTCAGGCGTAGGGCCGCCGTCATTGGGGTTAATGGGGGTGTAGACGTTTTCCAGCGGCAGATCCGGCAATGCCTCGTACACCCGCCGCGCCGCTTCGGGGATCAGCCGCAACTGAGCATAGGCAGGCCCGGATCCCAGTAGAACTGCAACGGCAATGCCCAGGAAGCTTGGCAAAAGGGCTTGTTTCCTCATCCTGCTCGCCCCAAAACTTGTTTCTGTGAAATGAATTGTATTGCAATCAAGCAGTGGTTTCGGATTGTAGATTTGGCAGATTCAGCGATTGAGATCAGGCCACAGTTGGAGTTTTGGGCCATTGCTAATCAATGCTGAGTCCATCCACCACCTGAGGTTGAGGATGCGGTTTGAGAGGGGCCGACTGGGCCAAGCGATCCCGTTGGTGGTGCTCTTGGGAATGCCTTTGCCAGAGGCCGAGAATATCCAACGTTTCGCCGCCATGCTGCGTATAACGCTTCCGCACTTTACATAACACGGGGGTATTGACGCACACCCCGGAGACGATCACCTGACCTTTGCTCAAGGCGGGCAATTCCTGTAACAGATCCCGTCCGGCAGCCTCGACACTGTGGCGCAAATTTTCCTGATCGGCAGGGTTGACAATTCGCATCAAAAATTGGCTCATGCATTGAGACAGAATATCCGAGTCCAACTTGCCAGGGCGTTGCGTGATCAGCCCTACTCCCAGTCCAAACTTGCGTCCTTCGCTGAGGATGGTGCGCAGCACCTGTTTGCAACGGGAAGGCTCGTGGGCAGGGGCAAACCGATGGGCCTCTTCCAGCAAAATAAAGACGGGATAAGGCAAGTAATTTTCGTCCCCCGGCTGGATCTTGCCTTTGTGGGTATTGATCCGAGCATAGTTGGCCTGGCGCAAGATGGCAGCAGCGATCACCTGCTGTTCTTCTTGGCTGATCTCGTGCATTTGTAGAATGGTCACCTGCCCCGGCTCAAACAAGTCTTTGGGGGCCAGATGTTCTACATTGCTGAAATAAGGAGAGCGGTCGATCTGTTCTAATTTCCACTCCAAGGCGGCGGCTGAGGATCCCTGGGATCCATCTTCTGCAGAATCGGCTTCATTTACGGCATCGATTAAGTCCTGAATCGTCCAGCGGATCGGGTTAAATTGAGTTGTTTTGCGAAAGGCTTTCTCCAGAAAAGATTTCTGTCGGTCAGTGGTCTCTGGCAGCAGGGTCAGAATATCAAAGAAGTTAAGAGAAGATACACGAATCTTAATTTCCTGCGGTGAAAGAACCTTGACTTTGGGTCGGTAGCCATCTTCCCCAAAAAACTTGGGGTGGGACTGCATTTCTGCCAGCGTGTGGTATTCCCCGTGGGGATCGAAAATGAGGACGGCAGCTCGGTTTTTGGGCAAAAGCAGCTCTTCAATCAAAACCCCTGCTGTATAAGATTTGCCGGATCCCGTCCCCGCCAAAATGGCCAGATGGGTGCTGACCATTTCCTTGACGTCCAGTACTACGGGCACTGCTCCCTCATCGCGCAACAACAGGCTGCCCAAGTGAGCACCCCCAATGGCTGTTTCATCTCGTTTGTTCAAAATTGATTTCAGCAGACGATTGGAGGCCAGAAAAACCTTGGCACCGGGATCCGGAGCGCGGCGGGGGTTAATAAAGCCCATCTTCTGATTGAAATAGCCGATGACCTCGACGGTAACCGCATAGATTTCCGGATTGGGATGGGTGAAGCCCACCAGAGCCACAATGGTGCTGGGATCGATTTCGGTATCGGCAAAGATGCGATCGGGAATGTGATCGAGGAGTTGAACCTGGCTAATTTTGCCCAAGATTTGCAGGGTTTGCGATTGGGGATCCTGGACTTCGTAATAGACGAAATCGCCCACCTTTACCGCTTGGGTATTGGAAGTGATGAAAACATATTGGTTAGAGGTTTCTCCAGGCCCTTTGACAGTGCCAATTACCTCTGGAGAGTCCTCAGTTGGAGAGAGGTTGGCTTCTGGGTAGTGGCCATTGACGGTGATTTTTTGGGGCATCAGCGCATCGCTCCTACAGTCATTTTCCAGGCCAGTTCTTTGCTTAAGATTTGCAGGGCTCGCCGTTGAGCTGGATCGGCAAACATCGGCGTAATGTCGTTCAAGACTTGGTAGATCAAATGATTGGCAAAGTTGCCGCCGCTACTCAGCAGCAAACCATAGTAGGAAAATTGGGTTTGACCTTGGGGATCCTGGTGAAAGCGCAGGATCTCTTCCCGGCTCATGCGAAAAACCGGCGTGTTTACAGGCACCACCACGCGTGGGATCCCTTGCCGGCCACAGCGGCGCTCTTCATCCAAGGCCCCGATTAAGACCACCGAGAGTAGCGTGCGCACCTCATTCTGCAGATCGGGGGAAAAATAGGGATCCGGCTGGCTGGAAAGGCGCGGCCCAGAATTGAGGAACATCGGATTCAGAAGCTGTGTGTTGTAGACCAGACCTACAGCCCAGTGTCGCCGGTCGCTTTCTAGCTTGACAAAGCTGCCGAAGCCATAGTCATCAGGAGCCGGCGGATTTTTGACTTCTAAAGCATCGTCCACCTGCACCACATAATCACAGTGATTGTTGGAGCGAACTACCTTTCCCAATCTCATCGAACTCGTCTCCGCTGTAATTTACTTACTGTTTTCCGGGATAGCCTTAGGTTCAGCTTTTCGCGAGCGGCCCAATCTTGCATGAGACGCAAGAAAAGGTTGCGATCCTCATTGCGGATAACGGCTATTTGATCGGCTGTCTCCAGCACATAAGGATAACCTCGCCCAATCACCACCTCACAGCGAACCAGATCCACCAACCAGTCCAACAGTCCTGCCTCATAAACCCAAACGGGTATTTCCAGGCGAGCCGGAAAGTTGTCACTGGTGCGCAGGTAAACAAACCCCACTCGCTCCCGCATTTCTTGGTAGGAGTTGAGGATCCCATCTTGGGGGTTGAGGCTGCCGCCGCGGGCACAGATGAAAAAAGGTGTGCGATCCCCCCACTCCAACCAGGGACTAAGCAGTTGCGCATCGTGAAGCTGTGGAGCTTCGGGTAGGTCAAAACAATGCTTCAGCAACGCCACCAAATCGGAAGTGTAGGTGGTGTCTATGTAAGCCACGATAGGGATCCGGCTTTGCTCGCTGGCCCGCAAAAGCTGGAGCAAACACTGCACATAGAAATCTTGGCTTTCTGGCTCGAAGACTTCGGCAAAAGTAGCCACCAGCGCCCCGTCCAAAAAGGCCAATTTTCGGGATCCCGGTTGAGATTTTTGAATGTATTCTACAAGTCTCTCGATTTCCATTTGAAAGCGGCGCATGTTAACCATTCGCTCTTTCGGTTCGCCGCTGCTGTCGGATCCCAGGTCCCTTGGAGTCAATACATCCACTTGGATGTCTTTTTCGTACAAGCCTGCTGCGCAGTGATAATTTTCATACCAGCCGATTTGCACCAGCGCCACCGGTATTGACAGATCTTTGCTGGGATAAATCTGGGATCCATCTACGGCAAAGGTAGGAATATTTTCAATGACCGACTTCGCCCAATCGCGGCTTTCTTCGTAATTGGCCCATTCCTGCTCAAAAGGGATCCTCCAATTGGAGTAGCGATCCCACTCTGCAGTAGGTAAAGCGCCTGGGAAAGGGAATGGAGCTATTTTTTCGGCAATCTCTAGGCTTGACCACTGGCACAAGCTTTCCATGGCCTGCTTATAGTATTCTCTGCGCTCCGACAGCCTTTGATCAAAAGTGGCAAAGGCCTCCCGCTTCTGCTGCAGCACCGCCAGGATCCGGTCGGCTCTAAACACCATGGGCGGGATCCCTCCCTACCGACTTGGATCCGGAGTGCCTTTCCACCCGAATAACATTTTCTGTCATTTGCTCAAAGGTATCGTCGTGGCTGATAACAAATAGCTGCTCAAAAGATCGCAGGTTGGTGATGGCCTCTGCCAGCCGCTGTCGCCGTTGGGCATCCATATTGGTGGTGGGCTCATCGAAAAAGGCAATATTTAGTTGTCCCAACACCTTGAGCAAAGCCAAGCGCACTGCCAAGGCCGCCGACATTTGCTCTCCCCCGGAAAGGCTGGCAAACCGTCGTTTGGGGCTGCCGGCTTCTTGAACGCGGATCTCATAATCGGCTTCCCAGGTCAGGGTGACGTTGGGACGGTTGAGAATTTCTCGGAAGAGGTGATCGGCAGTATGGTTGATCTGCTGCAGGTAGTATTGGGTAATTTGAGGGCCGGCTTTTCTATAGGTATCTCGGCTAAACTTGATAAAGCGGTGTAGGCGTTCTTTCTCAGTTTTTTCTGCCTCGACTTGCTTTAAGCTTGCCTTGGTCTGTTCCAATTGCCGCAACTTTTCCTCAATTTTGCTCAGTTGAGGAGCTAGGCTCTCCAGTCGGGCCTGGGCTTCGGCTTTTTGAATTTCGGTGGCCTGCAGAAGGGATCGAAGATGCTCATGCTCCTGCGGTCGATACAGAGCAGCCAAGGGATCCCGTGCTGCGCGAAGTTGGGAAAGCTGAGTTTGCAGTTGCTGCCGCTGGGCGTTTAGCTCGGCCAGTTCCTGTTCCCGTTGGGGAAGCAATTTGGCGATGGGTTCTGCCTGCAGATAGCGCTCGTGATCTAAACGGTATCGTTCGCGTTCTTCCTGCAGGGATCCCAGCTCTCGATCCAGATGCTCCGTTTGGCATAGGGCCTCCTCGATAGGGTTGAGTGCGGCCTGTAAATCCTGAAGCTGCTGCAGGCAGTCGGCCTGCATTTGTAAATACTGCTTTTCCTGTTTTAGCTCTGCTTTGAGCCGTTCGGCTTGACTTCTGGGATCCCCCAGAGATTTTAAGGTTTTGGCGGCTTTTTCAATTTGGGCTTGCAGGTCATCTTTGGATCTCTCTGTTTGTTCCCAGCGGTCGATCTGGGCTTGTTTTTCTTGCTTGGCTTTCTGGATTTGATCTAGGGCCAACTGGGCCGCTTGGAGTTCATCTTGCCGTCGGGGCAAACTTTGGGCAAGAGGCTGCATGCGGATAAAGGTCTCGTAGTTGTTGCGGTGCCGGCCTTGTTCTTCCCGCAAAGCTGCAATTCTTTCATCCAGATCTGAAAGCGGTTGCAGCTGCTCTTCTAGGGCTTGTATCTGCTGTTGGAGTTGCTGAACATGGGCCGCTATTTGTTGATATTCTTGCTCAACCCTAGACTTGCGGCTGAGATCTCTTTCCAAGCGCTGGATTTGCCCTCTGGGATCCCCCAGAGCTTGCAGCGCCTGGCCAATTTCCTGTTGTTGCCGAAGGAAGGTGGGCTCAGCCTCAAGATCCCAGTGAAGATCATCAATTCTGCTTTGTCGTTCGGCTTGCAACTGCAGCAGTTGCTGAATTTGGGCTTGTAAATCGGGTATTTGTGCGGTTAGGCCGAGCAAGGGTTGCAAAGTCCTGAGTTGTTTTTGGATGTTGGACAACTGCTGACGAAGTTGGGGCTCGGAAGTTTGGGGAGCCAGATCCTGCAAAATCTGATGGATGGACTGGAGCAACTGTTGGCTGAGTGCTGAAGATCGAGTGAGTACCTCTGGGATCCGCTGCCACAGAGATTGAAGTTGGGGATAGTTGTGTCGCTGCGCTTCCAATTCGTCCAGAAGTTGCCGGATGCTGTGATGGTGTTGAGCCAATTGATCCGAGCCCTGCTCAAAAAGGGCTTGTAGCTCCTGTTGAAATTGACGAGCTGCGGCAATGCGGCTGAGCTGAGTTTGCAATCGCTCCTGTTGAGTTTCGAGCGCAGGAATGGCGGCTACCCGCTCCAAATCCGCCTGCCGTTGTCTCAGTTGGAGCTGCAGTTGTTGCAATTGGACTTGGCCTTGTTCCTGCTCCGTTTCCCGTTGTTTGAGTTCAAGGCGCAGAGCCTGAAAGGAAGCCAACTTCTCGCCAAGTTGGGAGTGGCGCTGCTCCAGGGAGGCCTGCCGTTCACACAGGGGTTGCAGCTCAAGTTTTTCCGCCTCCATTTTTTGGAAGATCTGGAGTTGTTGCTGATATTCGGATCCCTGCAGCTCCAATCGATGCAGTTGATGTTGCAAAGTTTCCCGTTGAGCCAGTAAAGTTTGTCGGGTTCGCCGCAGCGCTTCCTGCTCTGCAATGAGGGTTTCCAACTGCAAATAACGGTTGTAGGTCAATTGATGCTGCCGACATATGGCCTGGGCCTGTTCAGCTTCTTGCACTCGGCTTTGTAGCAGTTGACAGCGCTCGGCGTGGGCTGTCCATTCTGCCTGGATCTGTTCCCATTCGCGGTGCAGGTGTAGCAACGTGTTGAGCTGTTGAGTCCAATAGGTCTGCTGACGCTCTAGCTCCTCTTGGGCCTGAATTTGCGGGGTTAGCTCCTCTAGCTCCTGCTTCCAGCGCTGCTGTTGGCTTAACTTTTCTTGAAGTCTTGCCAATTGGTTTTCGATATGCTGCTTTTGCGAGAGCAAAGCATCCCGCTGTTTCAGCCACTCCAAGCGTTGCTGCTGCTGTTTTTCTAGCTCCCGCAAGCGAGCTTCTGTGGCCAAAAAACGCCGGGATCCCTCTTGATATTGGTGTTGTTGTGCTTGGGCTTGTCTGGCTTCCGTCCACAGCTTTTTCGCCTGCTCAAGAGACACATCCAGTAGGGATCCCTTTTGCTCCAGTTGGGCGATCTGGTGATCCAAAGTTTGGATTTGCTCAAGCCATTTCTCCAGTCGCCCCATCTCAAGCTTAGCCTGGTCTAGGGTATGGATCGATTGACGCAAGCGCTCTTGCCAGTAACTGAGTTCTTGTTGGATTTTCTGCCGCTCCGCTTGCAGCGGATCCCACTCCTGTAGCTGTTGGCGGAGCAATTCAATTTGATGATTAATGGCCTGAATCTGCGCCTCGCTGTATTTTTCGACCGCCAACAGGTCTTTGGCTACCTGCTGGTACTCTTCCACCTTTAAGATGCGATCGAAAACTTCTTTGCGATCTCGACCGGTTTTGAGAAAGTCTGCCGTGAAAGTCCCTTGGGGCACCCCAATCGTTGTGGCAAAGAGCCGCGCCAGGTCGGTACCGGCAGGTACGCCCAAATGTTGCCTCAGCCACGGCAGCACATCGGACTTGCGCTCATACTCTAGGCGCTGCTTCAGCTGGGGATCAAAGAGACGATATCCCTGCGTTACGCTGCGGCGGACATCGTAGGTGCGCTGATCCCATTGGGAGATAAATTGCACAGTCACCACCGCGTCGTTGGCCCCGGAGCGAATGATTTCTTCTTGGCTGTAGGGGCAGTAGTCGAACAAAACCCAGGCAATGGCTTCCAAAATGCTGGTCTTGCCCGCTCCGTTTTCTCCGCAAATGGCGTTAATACCTGGCTCAAACGTGAAGACGGCATCCTCATGAGATTTGAAGTTTTGTAAAGCGAGAGAGAGGATCCGCATAATCAGTCTTCTGCTCCCCAAAAAGCTCCCCTTAGGTGAGCATACACTTCAGATTCTCCTTGCCCATCCAAAACCTTTTCTTTAAGATCCAGAAGCAGCCGCGCTAGCTCTTCACTGCGTTTGCGGTAGTGGGCATGGCTGCTCAGCAGATCCCTGTAGATTTTCTCTTCGATTTGTAGCCTCTGCCCCTCTTCTTCCAAGGAAAGGGCAGCCGACCCGAGCTCTAAAGTATTGGCCTCAAAACGAAACAGAACCAGCAAGGCGCCGGTAAGCTGCTGAATTTGACACTGTAGGGCGCGGCTATCCAGCTCATGCTTGGCGAACCCCACCTGTCCCACCAGCCGCAACTCCACCATCGGCTCCATCTCACTTTCCTGAAAACGGGATCCCTTAGCCAAGGCAATGGCTGCTGCGGCAATCTGTTCGGGGGTTTCTCTGCCCTTGGCCTCCAGATAGAGCCGGCGGCGGGGCCGCTGATGGTAATCCTGCACCAACTCCGCTTGGGGTGGGCCATCTCCCCAGCGGACGCGATAAGCCCCCCGTTGGAAGTCCCATTCGGCAGTGCTGTTGGCCTCCAGGGATCCCGGGTTGAAGATCCACCCCCCCTCGGAATAGCTTTTGTGAATGTGTCCCAAGGCCAGGTAGCCCACTCCCGCCTCCCGCAAGGGCAACAGATCCCGGTAGCGCAAAGCGCCTTGGTAACGGGCAATTTGGCCTTCTAGACCGTGGTGGAACATCAACACCACCCGTTCTGGGCCGGGGGGCAACCGTCGAATGGCCGCCGCCAACTGCTCAATTGACCTGGGAGCTGCCGATCCGTACCACTGGGATCCAATCACCCGCACCCCACAGGGCAAATCCAGATACCCTCCCCGCCGGCCCGACCAGGGACGCAGCTCCAGTCCTTCTTCCCCTTCCTCAGGCTCCAGCAATATCAGCTCCCCGTGATCGGCCAAGTACCTCAGCCAACTGGTTTTCACGCCATAGGGACGGTTGTCGTGGTTGCCCTCGATGGCCAACACCGGAATCCCGGCCTGCTGCAGCTCCCGCAAGACGATCTGGGCTTGGTTGAGAACGCCGGGCTGAATCTGCCGATGCTCGAACAGATCTCCGGCGATGAGCACAAAGTCCACCGGATCCTGAATGGCATAGCGCCGGACAACATCCCGAAAAGCCAAAAAGAAGTCCTTGCTCCGCTCCGGGCTGTCGTAGCGGTCATAGCCCAGATGCACATCGGCCAGGTGTAAAAATGTGCAGGTTGAGCAGGCCATCCCCAGAGCACCTCGGCAAATTGTCCACAGTTTAGCAAACCCATCTTGTTCCCTACCCAAGATATAGGGATCCCTTCCTCTCAATCATCGGGTTCGTCCCGGCTATCTCCACTAGGGGTAGGTGCCGGCTGAGGATCTGAAATGGGCAGCTGCCCTGCCATCCAGAACGGCGAGAGTTCCCTAAGTGGAATTGATCAAATCCGCAATATTGTGCTTCATCTTGTTGCAAATGTTATCGAGGGGCAGATCATTGGGATCCCGGCCAAAGGGATTTTCAATTTCGATGCCGATCTCTTCAACGCCAAACAACATAAAGCTCAGCCATCCCACAATGGGGCCGGTCATCCAACCCAAGCCCTCCACCATTTGAAACGGTAAAGACAAACAGTAAAGCAACAGCAACTGCTTCAAGTGCAGGGCATAAGCCATGGGCATTGGGGTCATGAGAATGCGCTCGCAAGCCCCCAGCGCATCCACCATGCTGTTGAGCCGCTCCACCATGATCGTGAGCTGGTAGACCTCAACGCGGCCCTTTTGGTATTGTCGCTGTAAGTAATCTCCGATCCAAAAGGCAATTTGCAAGGGGGGGTGTTTGAGGCTTTGGAGACGTTGCAACTGCTCCGGGCTGAGCAGGGGCTGAATCTCATCCAGCAGAGGTTCCTGGCGCAAGTGCTGTTTCATGGCCATGGCAAAAGCGGGCAATAGATATAGAGTTTGGATCTTCTCTTCCCGGTCGCCGGGCTGCTTTTCTTCAATGGCTACCCAAATCAAGCGGGCCAAGTTGCGCACGTCATTCACCACGGCTCCCCAAGCTTTCCGCCCCTCCCAAAACCGTTCGTAGGCGGTGTTTGTCCGAAACACCAGCATCAAACCCAAAACGATGTTGGGCACAAATGCCACCAAGGACGACAGCGCCAGGGGCAGCCCCAACTTATACAGAACCGAAACCAGCACCCCGGCCAAGCCGCAGATAAAGGCGCGGGGAAGCACTGCCGGTACAACTGATCCTTGCAACTGCAGGGCCAGTCGAAACCAACGCAGCCCCTCTCCTGCAAGATACTTGCGAAGAACCATAGTGCAGCGTCGGCAAGCTTGCCCTCTAATCCTACAGCCTGCCGCCCAAGAGGGGATCCCTTGCCCGACCATCCTGAAAAGCGACGAGGGTAGCCTGTTAGAGATTTTTCAGTTCGAGATTCTGTAAATGTCAAGCAATGCCCAGGCAAACTTCACGAACAACTTCCAAAACCCCAAGTTACTGTGGTAGACTCTCCGCCAGGCAACGAATTCAACGCTGTTCTGCGACGCCCCAACATGGCTGGAGTCCTCAAGCTCGACATTCAGGAATCGGCTGAAGAGCTCAAATCCCTACTAAGCAAGCAGTCCACACCGACCGGCAAGGAGCGGGTTCAAGCTCTCTACCTGCTCAAGATTGGGAAAGTCAAGACGATGACAGGCTTGGCTGAAATTCTGGGGCGGGACATCTCAACGATTTTTCGATGGTTTCAACGCTACAAGGCCAAGGGGCTAGAGGGCATGTTGACGGTGCCCCGCAACCAAGGGCGCAAACCCCTCATCCCCAAGCCGGTTTTGGAAATCCTCAAGCAGGAGCTGCATCAGCCTGGCCGATTCCGTACCTACAGCGACATCCGCGAATGGCTGCGGGAAACGCACGGTGTGGATGCCTCCTATAAGGTCGTTCACGAAACGGTTCGCTACCGTCTTAAGGTGCGCTTGCGGGGATCCCATGCTAAGCGGCGCAAAAGCGGGAGACAAGCCCCCCAGTTATCCCCCAATCTCTCCTGATCATGGCTGGGCGGCAGGGATCCAAAAACTGCTCTGCAGCAGAGGCGGGCCTGTGGGGGATTCGCTCCCTCCTGCCGGTTCGAGGGTGACGAGAAGGCGGGTCGGCTGCTCAGAATGGATGGGTTGACTGAGCCACTGCAGGGATCCTTCCCCGTTGACGGCAAAAGTGCCGGCGTTTTCCAGCAGTCGTCCCCCTCCCTGGATCTCCGACTCCAGCCACAGTTGATAGGTGCTCCCTGGGGGGGCGGGAGCCATCTCCGAGGCCAAGAGCAGCACCTGCTTGGCATGGGGCGACCAGAGGGCTTGCACCAACAGGGGAGTGCTGAAGCTGGGATCCCGCAGCAGGGTTCGCTGCACCTGCGGTTGTCGTTGCCACTCTTGGTAGAGCTGTTGAAGCGCCGCTGACTCTCCCTCGATGGGGGATCCCCACTGCCAGCGCAGCCGCCAGTAGGCCGCTGTTATGGCTACCGCGTAGATCCCCAGCACTGCCAGGCTGCCCCAAAGGAGACGTCGCGGCCCCAGAGGGGCTGAGGTTTGAATGGAGAGGGGGACAGGTAGCCAAGCCCAACGCCGCAGCCGTTCCCTGGCTTGAAAGGCCGTCAACTCGTAGAGCCACAGGGCCACCGAGCGATCCCGCTGCAGGTCAAAGGCATCGGCGTGTTTCCAGCAGAACTCGAACACCTGCCGCACCACCTCTTCCGCCTGGTGAGGTTGCTTGAGAATGGCCAAGGCAATATCCAGCAGGCGCTTCTGATAGCGATCCTTGAGCAAGAAGTGGCTGCGGCGATCCCGCAGTTGGATCTGGCGCATCAACTCGAAATCGGTCAGCTCAGCCATACCACCTCTGGGGCATCCGATGGGCCTATCCGGGCTGATTTTGGCTCAGCCGGTAGCACTAGGCTGGGGAACTTTCCAGAACTATACACTAGCCCTGGAGCCGGCTCCCTTGCGAGCTGACTTCACCTCTCATCCAAAGCTGGCTTGGATCCCCCCTCTCGACAAGATCCCCAGTTGCGGCAGCACGTCCCTGGCAGAAGTTGGGATCCCACCCCTCTCCGCGACCCTCAGGCGGCATCCTTCTCCACCACCTTCTCCGCCTTTTCTGCGCCGGCAGGCTCGTCATCGCTGCTGGGGTTGTTCATCTCTTGTTTGAAACTCCGCAACGCTTTGCCAAAGGCGCTGCCCAACTCCGGTAGCTTCTTGGGGCCAAACACGACCACCGCGATCACCCCAATCACGGCCAGCTCTGGCAGGCCCATGCCGAAGATGCTCACGGCCAGGATAGGTTCGCTCGGCAGCAGAATAGTCATAAGTCCCCAAAACCTGAAAAGTAGAACAGACGGATCAACCCAGCTTGCAAGGGATCCATCCGTCCCACTCTAACAAGTTCTTCTCCCATGCAGAAAGGGTGTGGAAAGGGATCCCCTTCTCCCATCCTGCCCCCGGCCCACTCAAGACATAGGATGGTGCTATCTTTTGCCGATTCCTGGGATCCCTTGCCCGATTCTCCTGTTTAAAAGTTTAAAAAAAGCCATGCCTGTCCCCTACGATATTGTGGTCATCGGCGCCGGTGCAGCGGGTTTGGTGGTGGCCAGCGCTGCTGCCCAACTGAAGGCCAAGGTGCTGCTGGTGGAAGGAAGCGACCGCCTGGGCGGAGATTGTCTCTGGCATGGCTGTGTGCCCAGCAAAGCCCTTCTTCACGTGGCCCATACCGTCCATCGGATGCGCCAGGCCATTGCTGCCGGTTGGGTAACTCTCCCTGGCCCAGCAGGGATCTCGGTGGATTACCTCAAGGTGTACGAACACATTCGCTCTGCCCAGAGCTACATCGCCAACCACGCCGATTCGCCAGATCGCTTCCGCCAACTGGGGGTGGAACTGGTGTTTGCCAAGGGCCGCTTTGTGGATGGGCGCACCTTTGAGGTGGCAGGACGGCAGGTACAGGCGCGGGCTTTTGTCATCGCCACCGGATCCCGTCCTTGGGTTCCCCCCTTGCCGGGCTTGGCCGAGGCGGGCTATCTGACCAACGAATCGATCTTTGACCTAACCCGTTTGCCCAAATCGGTGGCGGTGATAGGGGCGGGGCCGGTAGGCTGCGAGTTAAGCCAAGCTCTGGCCCGTCTGGGATCCGAGGTGACCCTCATTGCCAGCCGCGAGGGCATCTTGCCCAAGGAGGATCCCGAAGCCGCCCAGGTGGTGCAGCAACAGTTGGCCCAAGATGGGATCCGCATCCTCACCCGGGTACGCGCCACAGCAGTCGGCCAAGAGCAGGGGGCAAAGCTGCTTTACCTAAAGGCCAACCCTGGAGCAGGCTCCGCCGCTACAGGTGACCCGGTGATCCGCGCAGAAGCGATTTTGGTGGCCGCCGGTCGGATCCCGAACGTGGAAGGGCTGGGTCTAGAAGCCGCCGGCGTGCAGTACACCCCCCAAGGGATCCAGGTAAATGCCAAGCTGCAAACCCGCAATCCCCGCATCTACGCCTGTGGGGATGTCATCGGCGGGCCGCAATTTACCCATGTGGCGGCCTACGAAGCGGCAGTGGCCTTGGTCAATGCCCTGTTTTTCCCCCTCAGCCAAGCGCGTTATCGTGTCATTCCTTGGGCCATCTTCACCGAGCCGGAGCTGGCCCGTGTGGGCCTCACCGAAAGCGAAGCCCGGCAGCAATACGGCAAGGATGTGGTGGTGCTCAAACAGGAGTTTGCCGATGTGGATCGGGCCCAGGCAGAAGCTGCCCCCCTGGGCTTTGCCAAATTGATCTGTCGGCGCAACGGCCAGATTTTGGGGGCGCACCTGGTGGGATCCCAGGCGGGAGAGCTGATTCACGAGGTGGTTTTGGCCATGAGCCGGCGGCTGCCCGTCTCTGCCCTGACCGGGATCCACATCTACCCCACCCGCTCGGAGGTGAATGCCAAGGCGGCCCTGCAGCACCGCAGGCAACAATTGGCCACCAACCCCCGCCTGCAGAACGCCTTGCAGGGATTCTTTGCCTGGAGGCGGGCCTGGAGCTAAAGCGCAAACCGGAGGTCGGCCACCGCTAGACTAGAATGGTCATTTACTGAGGGTTCCCGATGGGCTTTCTCCTGTCTGCCGAACAAGTGGGTCAGTTTGTCTCCAACCAATGGCAGGATCCCTATGCCGTTTTGGGCCCCCAGCAGATAGAAGAGGCCGGGAAATCCTTTGGGTTGGTGCGCGCCCTTGTGCCCAATGCTCGGCAGGTTTGGCTGGTGGAACGCGCCACTGGACAGGCTTACCCGATGCAGCCGCTGCACCCGGAAACGCTATTCGAGCTGCGCTTTGAGCCGGGAACCCCTCTGCCGGACTATTTTTTGCGGGCCCAACGGGTCTGGGATCCCCAAGGGGAACACTTGGAAGAATGGGAGGATCCCTACCGCTTTCCCTTGGAGAAGGTCAACCACATTGGCGAGCTGGATCGCTACTTGTTCAACGAGGGGAATCACCACCGCATTTACGACAAGCTGGGCGCTCATCCCATCACGGTGGATGGGGTGAAGGGGGTGCATTTCGCCGTCTGGGCTCCCAACGCCCGCAACGTCAGCGTTATCGGCGATTTTAACCACTGGGACGGGCGTCAACACCAGATGAAGCGGCTGGGCGAAAGCGGCATCTGGGCGGTGTTCATCCCCGGCATAGGGCCAGGCGCCATCTACAAGTACGAGGTGAAAACTTCCTGGGGGGATATCTACGAAAAATCGGATCCCTATGGCTTTCAACAGGAGGTGCGCCCCAAAACCGGCTCCATCGTAGCCGACCTCAACACCTACACCTGGCACGACCAAGCCTGGCTGGAAAAACGCGCCGCCACCGATCCCCTGCGCTCGCCGATTTCGGTTTATGAGGTGCATCTGGGATCCTGGATGCACGCCTCGGCTGAAGATCCACCTGCCGAAGGGCAAAGTGTGCTGGTGGACCAAAAGCCCAATACTCGCTTCCTCACCTACCGCGAGCTGGCGGACAAGCTAATCCCCTATGTGAAGGAGCTGGGCTTTACCCACATCGAGCTGTTGCCGGTGGCAGAACACCCCTTCGATGGCTCTTGGGGCTATCAAGTGATTGGCTACTATGCCGTAACATCCCGCTATGGATCCCCGCAAGACTTTATGTATTTTGTCGATCGGGCTCACCAAGCCGGGATCGGCGTGATTGTCGATTGGGTGCCTGGGCATTTCCCCAAAGATGGGCATGGGCTGGCTTTTTTCGACGGTACTCACCTGTACGAGTACGCCGACCCTCGCAAAGGCGAGCACAAAGGTTGGGGCACTTTGGTCTTTAATTATGGCCGCAACGAGGTGCGCAATTATCTGGTGGCCAATGCCCTTTTTTGGTTCGAGAAATACCACATCGACGGGATCCGGGTGGACGCGGTGGCCTCGATGCTTTATCTGGATTATGACCGCAAAGACTGGATCCCCAATCCCTACGGCGGGCGGGAACACCTCGAAGCCATCGACTTTTTCCGGCAGCTCAATACCCTCATTTTCAAATACAACCCCGGTGCGCTTTCCATTGCCGAAGAATCTACTGCTTGGCCGATGGTAACTTGGCCAACCCATGTGGGTGGGCTGGGCTTCAACTTGAAGTGGAACATGGGTTGGATGCACGACATGTTGGATTATTTCCACATGGATCCCTGGTTCCGCCAGTTCCATCCCCATTTGGTCACCTTCAGCCTCATGTATGCCTTCAGCGAAAATTACATGCTGGCCTTTTCTCATGATGAGGTGGTGCATGGCAAGAGCCACATGTTGGGCAAAATGCCGGGGGATCATTGGCATAAGTTCGCCAGCCTGCGGGCTTTATACGGCTACATGTTCACCCACCCTGGCAAGAAAACCTTGTTCATGAGCATGGAGTTTGGCCAGTGGAATGAGTGGAACGTTTGGGCAGATCTGGACTGGGGGCTGCTGCAGTATGAACCCCACGCCAAGTTGCGCCACTACGTGGCCAGCCTGAATCACCTGTTGCGCTCTGAGCCTGCCCTGTATACCCAAGACACCAAGCCAGAAGGGTTCCGCTGGATTGACTGCAGCGACCATCGCGGCATTGTTTCCTTCATCCGCTATGGGGAGGATCCCAGGGAGTGGGTGGTGGTGGTTTGTAACTTCACGCCGGTGGTCTGGCCCCATTACCGCATTGGGGTACCGGAACGAGGTTTTTATCGAGAGCTGCTCAACAGCGATGCTGTGGAGTTTTGGGGCAGCGGGGTAGGCAATTTGGGGGGCAAGTGGACAGACGACTGGGCCTACCACAACTTGCCCTACTCCCTCGAGCTCTGCCTGCCGCAACTTTCTACCTTGGTGCTGAAATGGCAGCCGCCGCAGCCGGTCGAGTCCCAGAATTGACACCCTGCTGGCTTCCTTCCGCCGCACTGGGAGGACGGGTCTGGAGACTTCGTTTTTTGGCCATTTGTAGTCCTTTCAAGCTGGATTGAGACAATCCCCAAGCGCTCCATACCGCTTCCGAGATCACCCCCAGTCCTCTTCCCAGAGGGAGAGGGGAGTTGGGAAGCAATGGGATGGAAATGTTTCATTTCGTTTCATTCTTATTTAAAATGACTGTGGGCGTGGGTGCAGTGTTCTAGTTTGAATCGAAATGACCATAAGGCAGACATAACTGAGTGCTACGGGCAGGTTTTTTCTGAGAGGATTTCAGCAATGGCCGCAGCCACCCGCTCTTGTTGACAGGTGGTCAACTCAGGAAAACACGGCAAAGACAACACCTGAGCCGCACATAGCTCGGCATTGGGCAGATCCCCCCGCCTGTAGCCCAGCCCTCGGTACGCCGGCTGCAGCGGCAACGGCAGAGGATAGTAAACCCGACTGCCAATGCCCCGCTCCTTCAGACCCTGCTGCAAATAGTCCCGCCGCCGCCCATCCGTCGCCTCAGAACCCACCACCCGCACCGTGTACTGGTGCCACACCGAGTTCCCCCCCACCCCCACCTGGGGCAACATCAAGCCCGGGATCCCTTGCAGCAAGCGGTGGTAACACTCCGCAATCCCCTGCCGCCGCCAGTTCCACTCCCGCAGATAAGGCAACTTCACCGAGAGAATCACCGCCTGCAGCGCATCCAAACGACTGTTGAGACCCAGATACTCGTGGTGGTACGGACGGGTCTGCCCATGCTCCCGCAGCGCCCGCACCCGCTTGGCCAGTTGCCCATCCCGCGTCACCACCGCCCCCCCATCCCCAGCCGCACCCAGATTCTTGCTGGGAAAAAAACTGAAACAGCCCACCTCCCCCCAAGTGCCCACCGGCCTGCCCCCCCAGCAGGCCCCCACCGCCTGGGCACAATCTTCCACCACCGCCAAGCCGTGCCGCCGGGCAATAGCCAGAATCTGGGTCATGTTGGCCGCCTGCCCAAACAAATGCACCACCACCACCGCCTTGGTGCGGCAGGAGATGCTCTTTTCCAGTAGCTGCGGATCCAGGTTAAAGGTGCACGGATCCACATCCACAAACACCGGACGCGCCCCCACCCGGCTGATGGCGGCAGCCGAGGCAAAAAAACTAAAGGCACTGGTGAGCACCTCATCCCCCGCCTGGATGCCCAAAGCCTGCAAAGCCAACACCAAGGCATCGGTGCCGGAATTGCAGCCGACGGCCTCCAAAGAGCCACCCCCCAAAAACTGGGCAAACTGCTCCTCAAAGCGCTGCACCGCCGCCCCGCCGATGTACTGGCCAGAGGCCAGCAGCGCTTCCACCTGCGGCTGCAACACCGCGGCCAAAGCCCGGTACTGCCCCGTCAAATCCAACAGCGGAATCGGCTCCTCCGTCATGGTGCTGCCTTTGGAGAAGGTGGCGGCCACAGCCCATCATCGCGGATGAGAGCCTGGGTAGACAACGCTCTGGGCCAGCAGGGGGCTGGAACCGGTCTGCCCAGCCTGTCCTGAAGGTCTGCAATCTGAGATAGAGTAAGCGCGGGATGTCCTGAGCCAGGGATCCCTGGATACCGCTTTCTACAGGATGCTTTATGCAGGTGGCTTCTCGAGCAGTTGGCGGCACAGCGCCTTTGGCCCCCCGCCTTTTGGCTCTGGTGCCGGGGGGGATTGGGGATCAGATTTTGTTTTTTCCCACCTTGGCCAGTTTGCGGCAGCGCTTTCCTGAGGCGGAGCTGGAGGTGCTGGTGGAGCC
>NZ_JANSIG010000035.1:26926-28167 GCF_047461975.1 Synechococcus sp. R55.3
CAGATTTTGTTTTTTCCCACCTTGGCCAGTTTGCGGCAGCGCTTTCCTGAGGCGGAGCTGGAGGTGCTGGTGGAGCCGCGGGCAGCAGGGGCTTATGAGGTTTGCCCTTCGGTGAGCCGGGTGCTGACTTTTCCTTTCAAGGAGCGGCTGTCGTTGGGGGACCTCAGCGACCTGCTGGGGCGGATTCGCGAGCGGCAGTACGACGCGGTGCTGAGCCTGGGCAGGGGGCTGGGGGTGAAGCTGCTGCTGTGGCTGACGGGGATTCCCAAGCGGGTGGGCTATGCGCCGCCGGGGCCGGGTTGGCCGTGGCTGACCGACCCGGTGCCCCTGAAGCCAGCCCAGTATGCGGCCCAGATGTACCACGACCTGGTGCAGGGGTTTGGCATTGCTGCGCCGGCGGGGTTGCCCCAGATTCGTCTGAAAAAAGCAGACCTGGAGTGGGCAGAGCAGGAACGCAAGCGCCTTTTGGGGGATGCCGCTCAAGATTATGTGCTGTTGCATCCGGGGGCCAGCCAGCTGTCGCAGGAGAAGGGAATTCAGAAGATCTATCCCTCTGCCAACTGGGTCAAGGTCATCAAGGGTTTTCGGGAGAAGCGGCCGGAGCTGCCGTTGGTGCTGGTGGTGGGGCCAGAGGATGAGCAGCTGGCGGAGGGCTTTCTGGCGCAACTGCCGGAGCTGCTGGTGAGCCGTCCTGTCCGGCTGGGGCAGCTGGCGGCCTTGATTGGTGGGGCAACGCTGCTGTTGTGCGCCGATAGCGCTCCCATGCATTTGGCGGTGGCGGTGCAGACGCCGCTGGTGGCGTTGTTTGGGCCCACCGACCCGCTGCGGTTGCTGCCTTCAGAGGGGCCGTTTCGGGCGGTCAAGGGGGCCGATGGGAAGGTGGAGTCGATTGCCCCCGAGCAAATTCTGCAGGTGATCTTTCCGGCCTAGAGCCAAGGTTTTCGTGGCAGCAACCCAGTCCAGTTTCTCTGCAGGCGGACCGAGAAGCCTTCTAGCCTGGGAGATGTGTCCCTGTCTGCTTTTAGCCGGCGGGAGAGCTTGCTTTGTCACCTTGGCTCTCCTAGGCTTGCTGGCGAGCGACCGTAAGGCAGTCAGCATTGCTGTTGACCGGGGGAACTTCTGCCCTCTTGGGGGAAAAGGGCTGGGGAAGTAGGGGATTCTCATGCGGACGAAGGGACTTGAACCCTTACGCCTTGCGGCACTAGATCCTAAGTCTAGCGCGTCTGCCGTTCCGCCACGTC
>NZ_JANSIG010000036.1:0-27386 GCF_047461975.1 Synechococcus sp. R55.3
GGTAGTAATCCGTACTGAACATATTATACATTATTTTCAGTATAGTTGAGCTTATTATTGACTAGAGTCATGCTCCTCTGCCATGCGCTGCCCCAGACGACCACCCCCAACCCCTCTTCCACCCTGGGAGAGGAAATGCCTGCTCTAGGGGATCCGGGTCCGCAACAGTTCAAGTGGGCTAATGGGGGATCCCCCTCGAGAGGGGAGAGACTCAGCTCAGCAATATCTGTGCCTAGTCAAAGCAGAGGGCTAGTGTTAAGGAATCTAAAGTAAAGTTGAGCTTTTGATATCACTGTTGCCGTCTTGTTACCGAAAGCGCTATCGTCTAAGCATCAAAGCTTTTTTCAAAGCTGCTTTATGGGCCCTGGAGGAGCGATCCCTCTGGGGCTTCTTCCATCCGGCTGCAGCTGAGAGGGCAAGGGATGGCTTTATGGGGTAGGGATCACTCCTCGGCGGACGGCAGGCCCCAGGGCGTGGCTGCCGATGTCAGAACGATAGTAGGCCTTGGGAAACTGCACTTGCTCCACAGCTGCGTAGGCTTGGCGAAGGGCCTCGGATAGGGTTGCCCCTTGGCCGGTAAGACAGAGAACGCGCCCGCCATCGCTCAGGAGCTGCTTGCCTGCCTGGCGGGTACCCGCATGAAACACCAACGCCCCCGTGGTGGCAGCTGCATCCAAGCCGGATATGGGGATCCCTCGCTCGTAGGCATCGGGATAGCCTGGGGCTGCCATCACCACGCAGGCGGCATAGCCGGGTTTCCATTTGAGCTGGATTTGGGCCAGCCGTCCTTCTATACAGGCCAGCAGCACCTCGTCCAAAGGGTTTTCCAGCAAGGGCAGGATGACCTGAGCTTCGGGATCCCCAAAGCGGCAGTTGTACTCCAACACGTAGGGATCCCCACTGGGCGTGATCATCAAACCGGCATAGATCACCCCCTGGTAGCGGATGCCCCGCCGTTGCAAAGCCTCCAGGGTGGGATCCAGGATCTGGGTTTGGATGCGGGCCAACCCTTCTGGAGTGACCAGGTGATCCGCAGGGGCATGAGCTCCCATGCCGCCGGTGTTGGGGCCAGTATCGCCCTCGCCAAGGCGCTTGTAGTCCTGGGCAGGTGGCAGCGGCACACAGATCTGGCCATCGGTTAGAGCCAAAACCGACACCTCCTGGCCGGGGATAAACTCCTCGATCAGCACCTGATCGCCCGGCTTGGCCAGGGCTGCTTCCAGGGCTTGCACGGCTTCTTCCCGGTTTTGGGCAACGGTTACCCCCTTGCCGGCAGCCAGTCCATCTTTTTTGATGACCACTGGGAAACTCTGGGAGTCGAGATAGGCCACAGCGGCAGATAGCTCAGCAAAGCCGGTAGCGCGAGCAGTCGGGATCCCCGCCTCTTGCATCAATTGCTTAGCCCAGAGTTTGCTGCCTTCCAGTTGGGCAGCGGCGCGGCTAGGCCCGAAAATGGGCAACCCTGCTGCCTGGAAGGCGTCCACGATCCCCTGCACCAAGGGCAGCTCTGGCCCCACCACCGTCAGGCGGATCCCTTGTACGGTAGCAAACCGCACCAGGCCTTCAATGTCGGTAGCCGCCAAAGCCACGGATTGACAGCGGGGCAGCTGCTGCATGCCGCCGTTGCCGGGGGCACAGTAGATCCGAGTAACCTGGGGAGACTGCAACAGCTTCCAGGCCAGAGCGTGTTCTCGCCCCCCAGATCCGATGACCAGAGCCTGCATGGTGTGCTATTCCGCTGTTTCTAAACCCAGCTTGCCTGTTTTCCGAACATCCCCCATTAGACCATGTTCTTGTACCATTTCTGGGGTGTTGGCGCACTCCGGTCAGTGGACGGCGAGAGAACGGCCCCGCCAAGTCCAGTTGCGGCCGGTGGTGGTGCGGATGGCCGAAGCCAAGATGATGGCCGCTGTCGCCCAACCCCCCACTGCCGTTAGCCACCAGTAGCAGAGGGGCAGATGCGCCCAATGCCGGAGCAGAAGCCGGATGGCCAATTGGGCCAGGATCCCTGCCAAGCTGGCCAACAGCACCTCCAGGGATCCCGTAGCCCCAGCCAGGATCACCCCCAACCAGGGCAAGCTGCAAATCCCCAAAACCGTGACCATCGCCAACACGGCCAAGGCCCAGTTGCGCTCCAGGCCCAGGAACCAGTTTTTGGTCCACCCTTCCCAAAGGGCAGCCCCGTTGGCATACATGCGGCTGCGCACCCGCGGCCCTCCCAGGCAAATTTGCAGGCCCAACCCCTGGGCTTTGATCCGTTGCCCCAGGGCCACATCCTCGATCACCACATCGGCCACTCCGGCATGCCCGCCAACTTGCTCGTAGGCAGAGCGCCGAAACAGCAGGAAGGGACCAAAGGCAAAGGCTTTGGGGTTGTCGGGATCGTTCACGGCGGCAAAGTTGTAACCCACCGCCAGGATGGTCATCATGATGGGTTGCACCAGCCACTCCGCCAGGCAACCGCACACCAATTGCGGCCCTACACTCACCAAGCCGCTGCCGCTTGCCAGCAAATGTCCTAAGGCCGCTTCAATGGCACCGGATCCCAGCCGCACGTCGCAATCCAGAAACAGCAAGTAGTCGGCTTCTACGCGGGCGACGGCTTGGGCACAGGCCCAGTTTTTGCCCACCCACCTTTGGCCTTTGGGACGGGGATCCCCCTTGAGCAGGTGTAGGCGCGGATCTTGCCGTTCGGCGGCCAGGGCTTGCGCCAACTCCCAGGTGGCATCCGTGGATTCATCGTCCACCAACCACACCTGTAAAGGGGCAGAGGTGCTGTCCAGAATGCTGCTCAGGCAGCCCACCACGTTCTCGGCCTCGTTGTAGGCGGGCACGATCACCGCCAGCCGCTCCATCCCGGCCGCGATTTCCCCTGCCTGTTCCGCCGGGGGATCCCTCAGCCAGGGGGAAGCCCGCAACGCTCGCCTCAGTTGCAGAGCCACTAGGGCAATCGCCAAAGCTGTTAAGGACAATACCCCCGTTAGGATTTCTCGGATCCCCACTCCTGCTTCCCTCGTTGTTTAGATGTGCTCAGGAACAGATTCCCACCTCTAATGCTCTAGCTCTGGGATGGCCCAATGATTTTCTAGGCAGACAAAACCCCCTCTACGATATCGCCATAGGGCCGGGGAAAGATTAGCCAGACCTGGCGCTGGGTTTCCACCAAGGCACGCACCAAAGGGGAAAGATGGGCAATTTCTTCATAGCCACGCTCGGTTTTGAGCTGGATCCCTTGGTCATAAAAGCTATAGCCCTGGACATGGGCAGAGCGGATGCCCAAGTAACTCTCAGGATCCAGCCCGTCCTGCAGCATTTTGGCCTGCACGGCGGCCACCAGGGTTTGGCGTTGTTCCTCAGACAACTGGGTAATGTTGCGGGCCTTGAACAAATCCCGCTCCAAGTAGCGCCGCGACAGATCCGCCAAGATGGGATCCTTCCCCGACATGGCCCAGAGGCGCATGGGGTAGCTGAAGATGATATCGTCGGCAGCCAAGTAGAGGGGGAGCGGCAACTCGAAGGGATCCCCTTTTTGAGCCGCCAGCGAGGCCCAGCACCAAGCGCTGAGGATGGGATCCAGCTCAATCTCCCCCCTTTGCAGGAGCGCCTCTGCCCGCCTGAATAGCCGCTCCAAGATAAAACGGGCACAGAGGCTCTTGGGGTGCTGGTACACCTGGGTGTACATGAAATAGCGCACCACCAGGTAGTGCTCGATGGCCCCCAGGCCTTTGCGGGCGGGGATGGACAGGGATCCCGTCTCCGGGTCATAATCCAGCACCGTTAGGATGCGATCCAAGTCCAGGTGGCCGTATTGGGCACCCGTGAGCAGGCTATCCCGCATCAGGTAATCGAAGCGGTCGCAGTCCAGTTGGCTGGAGATGAGTTGCCCCACCAGCGGCAGGGGAAACTGCTTCTGCAGCACTTGCTGCATCTGGGCCGGCAGTTGGGAATCAAACTCCGCCAGCAGCGTCCTCACCTGGGGATCCTCCCGGAGAATGCGGGCCGTCCAAACCTCGTGCCGGCAGCCGAAGATCTCTTCCCCGGCATGGCTAAAAGGGGCATGGCCAATGTCGTGCAGCAGAGCCGAGGCCAAGGTTACCGCCCGATAGGGACGCAGCTCCGGGTGGCGATGGGCCAATTTGTCGAACAGCCGCCGCGTTACCTGCAGCACCCCCACCGAATGGGTAAAGCGGGATCCCTCTGCCCCGTGGAAGGTAAAAAAGGCCGTGTCCAACTGGCGAATGCGGCGCAGCCGCTGAAAGGCCGGTGTATCGATCAGGCGAATGAGCAGAGCCTCAACCGCGTCCCCTCCATTCAGGCTGATGGCGCCATGCAGGGGATCGTGGTAGGTGCGGGACTTGCAAAACCGTAGCGGCATACTCCCACCATACCTCGCCAATTTTGGGATCCTTGGCTAGCCTGTCTGGGGGTGCTTCCCGCCTCGCCCTATCTATGCCCGCTTTCCCATGCCTCTCTCTGCAAAGGATGCCAGCACCCGAACCCCAGAAAACTCGACTCCAAGACAACAAGACAGCTGGGTGTTCCTCCTCTCCCTGCTGATTTTGATACTCAGTTTG
This sequence comes from Synechococcus sp. R55.3, assembly GCF_047461975.1. Lineage (NCBI taxonomy): Bacteria > Bacillati > Cyanobacteriota > Cyanophyceae > Synechococcales > Synechococcaceae > Synechococcus > Synechococcus sp. R55.3. The sequence goes on from NZ_JANSIG010000036.1 coordinate 4,575, forward strand.
GGGCTAACCGGCTGCTCTGCCAGTTCTGGATCCCCTGTTGTGCCCAGCCCACCCACCCTCACCCGCTACGTTGCCCTGGGAGCCAGCGATGCCGTTGGCTACAACGCCTCCATTTCCTGTGATGGCCCAGCCAACGCCGCCAGCACTCGACCCCAGCGCTCAGAGCCGTTGGACTGCCCCAATGGAACGGGCTATGTGCCCCGCCTGGCCCGGTCTTTGCCGGCCCCGGTTGAGCTAGTCAATTTGGGCCGTTCGGGAGCGGTGCTCAGCCCCGCCATTCAAGCCCTGAGGCAGGGGATCCCGGCCAATTTGCTGCAGGACCAAGTGCCGCGCATTCCCCCCGATGCCACCCTGATCACCATTTGGGTGGGCGGAAACGATACCAACGCCATCGCTCTGGCGGCGGCTCAACGGGCTCTCCAAGGTGAGGATCCCTTGCCCTTCGTCGATCAGCAGATCCGACAATTCGCCGCCGATTACCAAACCCTGCTGCAAGCGGTGCGTGCCCGTGCCCCTCAAGCTCGCCTGGCGGTGGCCAACCTGCCCAACTTCGCCCTGATTCCTCTGGGTCAGCAGCAACCCAGCAGCGTGCGCCAACTGCTCTCCCTGATCTCGGTTGGCCTCACGCAACGGGCCATCAACCCCTTAAGCCAACAGGGGATCCCAGTGGTGGACTTGCTCTGCGATCCCCGCTCCTACCGACGCGAGTCCTTCTTTCCCGGCCCGCTGGCCGACGGCTTTCACCCCAACGACCGGGGCTACGCCGATTTGGCCGATGCCTTCTTGAGCGCCCTTCGGCAACCGCTCCCTCCCCAAACCCGCTGCCCTCCCTTTAGCGAGGTGGGATCCCTGCAATGGGATGCGGCGGCAGAGTCCGCCCTCCGAGGTTTTCTCGCAGATGGATACAAGCCGGCACAATAGGAAGGATCCCTGCGCTCGGCAAGGGATCCCAAAGGCGCTCAGAGGATCCACCCATGGAAAACGGGCCAGTTTTAGGAAGCAGCTACCGCTGCCGAGGAACGCCGCCGCCGGCCCAGAGCACCCGCTACCGGCTCCGGTTGGGTTTCCACACCCAAAGAAGGCCCAGACTCCTCTTCAGGAGATTGCACAAAAACCGCCACCGTGGGCCTGCCGGGCAATTGTTCTCGCAAGAAACGGCGCACCACCCGCTCCACTTCGCCCTTAAGGCCGGCCCAGTCGATGTCCAGGCTGCCCCGCTCCAGCGAGCGAGCAAATTGGGGCCACGCTTGCCGAAGGGTGTTCTCCAGAAGGGGTTTCAGGTCGGATCCCTTGAGTTGGTTCCCTTCCCCCGCCAAGCCAAAGGTTTGCACCTGTGGGGTGCAGAGCAACTGGCCACTGCCGTCCAGGCTGATCACCACCGTCACCATACCGTCTTTGGCGATCTGCTGCCGCTCCTGCATCATCTCATCCATCACCACTCCATCGTGGGAAGCGGCGATCATCTGTAGGCCAGAGGGGACGCGGCCCGTGATGGCAATGCGCTCCCGGTTCACCTCCACCACATCGCCGTTGTCGATGATTACAATGTTTTCCCGCGGGATCCCCATGCTCATGGCGGTTTCGGCGTGCTTGACCAGCATGCGGTATTCCCCGTGGGTGGGGACAAAGAACTTGGGGCGGGTGAGGGCAATCATCAGCTTTTGGTCTTCCTGGCAGCCGTGGCCGGAAACGTGCAGGCCCTTGTCTTTGCCGTAAATGACATTGGCTCCCAGCTCCATTAGCTTGTCAATGACCCGCGAGACTGCGATCGTGTTGCCAGGGATCGGGTTGGCCGACCACACCACCGTGTCTCCTGGCTTGATTTGCAACTGCGGGTGCTCACCGTTGGCGATGCGGGTAAGAGCAGCCAGCGGTTCTCCCTGGGATCCGGTGGTGAGGATGATCACCCGGTCATCCGGCAGGCTGTTGATCACATGCATTGGCTGCAGCGTCTCGTCCCTGCAGCGGATGTAGCCCAAGCGCCGCGCATGAGCCACCACGTTTAGCATGGAGCGGCCCAGCAGAGACACCACCCGACCCTGCTGTTCGGCAATCTGCAGCACCAAGTTGAGACGATGTACCGAAGAAGCAAAGGTGGTGATGATCACCCGTCCCTTGGCTCCGGCAATGGCCTTGGTGAGACCGGGCACCACTGAGGCTTCAGAGGGGGTGAACCCCGGCACTTCCGCGTTGGTGGAGTCGCTGATCAGGCAGAGCACTCCCTTTTCCCCATGTTCGGCCAACCGCTGCAGGTCGAAGTACTCCCCATCCACGGGGGTATGGTCGATCTTAAAGTCGCCGGTCTGAATAATGACGCCCACAGGCGTGTGCAGAGCCACCGTAAAGCTATCGGCAAACGAGTGGGTGTTGCGAATGAATTCGGCAAAAAAGTGCTTGCTCAGGGGAACGATTTCGCGGGGGCCCACAGGGCGCAGCTCTGTGCGGTTGAGCAGGCCCACCTCCCGCAGTTTCTCTTCCAGCAACGCCAGCGCCAATCTGGGGCCGTAGATGACCGGAATATCGAACTCCCGCAAGTGATACGGGATCCCGCCGATGTGATCTTCATGGCCGTGGGTAACCACCATCCCCCGCACTTTGTCGCGGTTTTGCTTGATGTAGGTCATGTCCGGCAGTACGATGTTCACGCCGTGCATGCTCTCATCGGGAAAAGCCAAACCGGCATCCAAGAGGATGATGTCATCCTCGTAGCGGAAGGCCCATGTGTTTTTGCCGATCTCCCGCTCGCCGCCCAGCGGAATCATCTGAACGGAAGAGGTGGATTGTGGGGTTACAGAACGAGAAGCAACTGAAGAACGTGGTGTTGGCATATGGGTTTAGATCCTCAACAGTAAAAAAACAAAAACAGAAATGGGCACAAGCTATCCCCAACAAGGCTGTGGGTGAAAGCTGAACTCAGCCGCCGCAACTTATTTGCTTCCCAAGCTGGGAAAGAGCTTTTCGGGGAAAAAGCCACTTACCCACAGGTCAAACGCCACAAAAGAGCCCCTTGCAAACCCTTAAAAACCCCGGCCATAGCGGAAGCAAAACCGAAAAATGCAATCATGAAACTTTTGTCGCCATTCGCTCGGATCCCTTTGATTCAGCCAGCAGGCCCATCTCTTCAAGCACCTGTCGCAAAACCTGCAGAGAACTGGGCTGTAGAGGCGCTAGGGGAAGGCGCGCCCGACCCACTCGCCAACCCTGCATCTCCAATGCGGCCTTAATCGGAACTGGGTTGGTCTCGATGAATAAAACCTTGAACAACGGAAACAGGCGTAGGTGGTGGGCCAAAGCTTGATCGTGTTGCCCCCTGATGTAGCTCTGGATCAGCTCCTGCAACTGCAACCCAACCAGGTGGCTGGCTACACTGACCACCCCGCTCCCCCCCAAAGATAGGAGCGGCAACGTCAGAGAGTCATCCCCTGAATAGATGGCGAAACGCGAGGGAGTGAGTCGCCGAATTTCCGAAGCTACATCCATCATACCACTGGCTTCTTTGATGGCGACAACCGTTTCCAATTCTGCTAATTGGGCTACAGTCTCCGGCTGTAAACTGGCCCCTGTCCGACTGGGAATGTTGTAGAGCAAGATGGGCAGGTCACTGGCTTGGGCGATGGCCTTGAAGTGCTCATAAAGGCCGGCCTGGGTAGGCTTGTTGTAGTAGGGCACCACCTGTAAAGAGCCGTCTAAACCCAATTGAGCGGCCTTTTTTGTGGCTTCAACGGCCTCACGAGTGGAGTTGGATCCCGTCCCGGCGATCACCTTAGCCCGACCGGCTACGGCATCTCGCACCACGCGGAACAGCTCATACTCCTCTTGCCAGGTTAGGGTGGGAGATTCGCCTGTGGTGCCACAGACCACCAAGCCGTCACTGCCGTGGGTTGCCAAGTAATCGGCCAAACGAGCGGCCTCATCGTAGTTAAGCTCCCCCTCATCAGTAAAGGGGGTAACCATGGCCGTCAGCACTCGACCGAAGTTCACCGATTGCTTCTCCCCATCAACCACACCAATCCGACGATTAACCGGGCGACCCAGATGAGACCAGTTTGTTTTTCCATCATACCTGCCTTTGCGTTAGGGATCCCGCTTGCCTGCCCTGCCAAGGCCCAGTTTGTGCCTCACCCGGTTGCCACAGGCTGGATAAAAGGGAGATAACAAAGAAGACAGACCGTTTGAACACGGAATGTATAGCCATTTGCCAATCCTGCCCCTACCTTTGGGGGGAGCAGCCTTTCTACCGACACTTGAGGATCCCTATGGACGCCCTAACTGCCCTGAAAGAGCGCATTTCCGCCGACAAATTGGATCGCAGCCGCCGTTTATCGGAAGCGGAGATCCGAGAGCTGGTGGCTTATGCTACGGAAGCTCCTTCTTCCTTCAACATTCAGCACTGGCGGTTTGTTGCGGTCACCGACCCGGAAGACAAAGAGCGCCTCAAATCTCTGGCCTACAACCAACAGAAGGTGGCGGATGCATCGGTGGTGTTTATCATCCTGGGGGATCTGCGGGGGTATGAGAAACTGCCTGAAATTGTGCAAAGAAGCGTTGCTGCCGGGATCCTCCCCCCCGAAAAAGCGGAAGGCTGGGTGAACATGGCCCAGGCAACCTATCTCCACAATCCCACCTTGGCGCGGGATGAAGCGATTCGCTCTGGGGCGATGGCTGCCATGGCGCTGATGATCGCGGCTCAGGCCAAGGGTTTGGTGAGCGGGCCGATGATCGGCTTTGATCCGGAAGGGGTAAAGCGGGAGTTCGGCATTGCCGACCGCTACGTGCCGGTGATGCTGCTGGCGGTTGGATATGCGGCAGCGGGTAACCTGCCGCGCAAGCCTCGCTTGGGGGTGGATGAAGTTCTGGCCTTTGGGCGAGGGCGGGAGTTTTAGCCCCAGACTCAGGTGGGATCCCTGTCGCCCTCTCCTGGGCTCCTACCGGCATCAAGCCTTGAGAAAATGAACCAGCTGTTGCAAGCGATCCCAAGCGGCACCCCTGGCGAGAATCTCGCGAGCTTGGGCGATCCCGGCTCTCCAATCGGGGGCCACTCCGGCCACCTGCAGGGCCAAAGCAGCATTCAAGGCCACCACATCCTGCTGGGCAGGCGTCCCGGATCCCTGAAGGACTTGGGCGAGGATGGCGGCATTTTCCGCCACATCCCCCCCCTTGAGAGCTTGGGTGGGTGCCAGGGTCAGCTCGTAATCTGCAGGGTTCAAGACTTCCGTCCGTACCAGCCCACCGGACAGGATGCCCAGATCGGTGGGTTGCTCCAGACCGGCCTCGTCGAGACCTTCGCGGCTGTGCAACACAATGGCCCCTTCCCGTCCCAACAGGCGCAGGGCCTCTGCCATTACCGGCACCAGCTCCTGGGCGTAAACCCCGATCACCTGGCGGTTGGGATAGAGGGGGTTGACCAAGGGCCCCAACAGGTTGAAAATGGTGCGAACCTTGAGGGCCCGCCGATAGGGGATCACCGCCCGCATGGCCGGGTGCCACTGGGGAGCAAACAAAAAGGTGATGCCCACTTCCGCCACAGCCGCCCGCACCCGCTCTGGCTCAGCCCCCAAGTTCACCCCCAGGGCCTCCAGCACATCCGCCGAGCCGACCTTGCCAGAGGCCGAACGGTTGCCATGTTTGACCACCGGGATCCCGGCTGCACTGACCACAAAGGCCACCGCCGTGGAAATGTTAAAAGTGCTGGCCCCATCGCCGCCGGTGCCACAGGTATCCACCAGGAGAGGCAAGTCCAGCGGGGATCCCAGCGAAGCCCGCTGTAGCACTCGTGCCATGCCGGCCAGTTCACCAGCGCTGACCCCCTTGGCTTGCAGAGCCGCCAGAATCGCCCCCGACACCACATCTGGCACTTGGTTCTGGAGCCAACCGTTCATCAACTGTTCAGCTTGGGCTTCGCTGAGAGATTGCCGATCCAGCAACTGCCCCAAAAGCTGTGGCCAAAGGTCAGCCGTTTCCGTCATGGGTCGGGATCCTGGGTGTCAGCGGGTACTTATAGTAGCGTATCTAGTAGCGTATCCCGCCTCTGGGTCACTTGCCTCGTGCAGGTCGGGCCATGCTGATGGTTGGTATAGTGGGTTTGACCTGAGCCGTTTCCGGCCCTAGCAGGGTGCGCTCCATTCTTCTCTTCCCTCCCGGAGGTTGTGATGAACCCTCCAACTAACCCAAGGGCTTGCAGCCCGCTTGCACGAGCGGGAGCCTTTGCCCCCATCCATGTTGTGGGCGGGGGGTTGGCGGGGACAGAAGCTGCTTGGCAAATTGCCCAGGCAGGGTTGCCTGTCATCCTTTCGGAGATGCGCCCCGTGCGTCAGAGCCCGGCCCATCACACCGATCAGTTGGGGGAGCTGGTGTGCAGCAACTCCTTTGGGGCTGCAGCCAGCGATCGGGCGGCAGGGCTGCTCAAGGAAGAACTGCGACAACTGGGATCCCTGGTGATCGCGACGGCGGATTGCCATGCAGTGCCGGCAGGAGGGGCATTGGCAGTGGATCGGGCCCGCTTCAGCCAGGCTCTCACGGAAGCCATTCAAAACCATCCCCGCATCACCCTGCGTCGGGAGGAGGTGACGGAGATCCCGGAGGGCATTGCCGTCCTCTGTACCGGCCCTCTGACCAGCGATCCCCTGGCCAAGGCACTGCAAGCCTTTACGGGCCTGGAGTACCTGAGCTTTTTTGATGCGTCTAGCCCCATTGTTACCGGGGATTCGTTGAACCGAGCGGTGGTGTTTCAGGCTTCCCGCTACGACAAGGGGGAAGCAGCCTATCTCAACTGCCCCATGACGGAAGCGGAGTACGAACGGTTTTGGCGGGCGCTGGTGGAGGCGGAGCAGGCGCCCCTCAAGGATTTTGAACGGGAGGAGCGCAAGTTTTTCGAGGGCTGCTTGCCGATTGAAGAAATGGCGCGCCGTGGCAAAGACACCCTCTGTTTCGGCCCCTTGAAGCCGGTGGGGCTGGTGGATCCGCGCACGGGATCCCGTCCTTACGCGGTGGTGCAGTTGCGGCAAGAGGACAAAGCAGGGCAGCTGTGGAACTTGGTGGGCTTTCAAACCAACTTGAAATGGGGAGAACAGCAGCGGGTCTTTCGCCTCATCCCCGGCCTGGAACAGGCGGAGTTTGTCCGCTTTGGGGTGATGCACCGCAATACATTTTTGAATTCGCCCCAGCTTCTGTGGCCGACCTTGCAATTTCGTCGCCGACCCACGCTGTTTGCCGCCGGCCAGTTGGTGGGCACCGAGGGCTATGCCTGCGCGGTGGCAGGGGGATGGTTGGCCGGACAGAACGCCGCCCGCCTGGCTCTGGGGTTGCCCTTGATCACGCTGCCCCCCGAAACAATGATGGGATCCCTGTTTCAATTCATCAGCAGCGCGGATCCCAAGCATTTTCAGCCGATGCCGGCCAATTTTGGGCTGCTGCCGGATTTGGAGGGGCGCCAGCTTCGCAACAAGCAGGAGCGCTATGGCCGTTACCGGGATCGCGCTTTGGCTGCTCTGAGGGCGACTGGGTTGGTGCGCCAAGTGCAAACTGCCTAGGGGAGGCCCAGGCTGGAGCGTGTTACCAACGGTTGCAGTCCGAAGTCAAAGTCGAGATTGAGCGTTAGCTTGAAGTCGATAAGCCTTGCGAAGGCCGACGAAGACACGCTGTGAATATTCTGGTCGTCAATGCCGGTTCCAGCAGCCTCAAATCCTCCCTATTTCTGGCGGTTGAGGGAAGGGTGGAGGCCACGCCCATCTGGCAAGCCCAGGTGGATTTCACCTACAAGCCGGGGGAGGCCCTCATCCAGACCCGTCGGCGAGGCGGTGGGTGGGAACCTTTTCCCTCCGTTTCACCTGAGAGGGGGATCGGCCAATTGGCCCCGCTGTTTCAAAGCCTCTGGCAAGGGGAGGGATCCCTGCTCTCCCAGGCGGCTGAGATCGGCGGCGTTGGCCATCGGGTGGTGCATGGGGGATCCCTGTACCGGCAGCCTACCTTAATTACACCGGAGGTGGAGCGGGCGATCGAGCAACTGATCCCCTTGGCTCCGGCCCACAACCCTGCCGCGCTAGCCGGCATTCGTCTGCTGAGTCAACTGTTGCCCGGGATCCCTCAGGTGGCCGTTTTCGACACCGCCTTCCACCAGCAAATGCCCCCGGCAGCAGCCCTCTACCCCCTCCCCTATGCCTGGGCTGAACAAGGGATCCGCCGCTACGGGTTTCATGGCATTAACCACGAGCATTGCGCCCGTCGCGCTGCCGAGATCTTGAACCGACCCCTGGAAGAGTTGCGGCTGATCACCTGTCACCTGGGCAACGGCTGTTCGTTGGCGGCTATTCGCGGGGGCAGAAGCGTGGATACCACCATGGGCTATACCCCTCTGGAGGGCTTGATGATGGGATCCCGGTCGGGGTCGGTGGATCCGGGCATTTTGATCCATCAGTTGCGCCAGGGCATGAGCGTGGATGAACTGGATCGGATCTTGAACCGAGAATCAGGGCTGAAGGGCGTTTCCGGCCTAAGCAGCGATATGCGGGTTGTGTTGGAGGCAATGGAGGCAGGCCATGCCCGGGCGGAGCTGGCTTTCGATCTGTTTGTCCACCGTCTGCGCAGCCAGATTGGGGCAATGCTCATGAGCTTAGATCGGCTGGATGCGCTGGTGTTTTCTGGGGGGATTGGGGAAAACTCAGCACCGGTGCGGGCGGCAGCCTGTGCAGACCTAGGTTTTTTGGGGATCCAGATCGACCCGGTTTTGAATGCCGGATCCCCCCGCAACTGCGATATCAGCACCTGCGATGCTCCGGTGCGGGTTCTGGTGATCTCAGCCCAAGAGGACTGGTCCATTGCCACAGCCTGCCAAAGCCTTTTGCAAAGGGAATAAGCGAAGGATCCCAGGCCGCTGCTTGCCAGGTTCTCTCCTTTCTGCCCACTGGCTTGGTGAAGATCAACCTCGGACAATAAGCTCAAGAAAGAAGGTCTTTTGAGACTCCTTTGGGATCTTTTGGGGATGGAGAAGAGATGATGCAGCGGATACATGAACGGATCCCAGTGCTGGTGCTGCTGAGCAGCGCTCTGGTGGGGTGTGGGGGTACAACCGGCAGCAGCAATCTTCCGCCCCTGCCACCTCCCATACCTGCTCCGTCCCTCACCATTACCGATCTCTCCCCGCGCACCGTCTCGGTGGGGCAAACCCCGACCTTTGTGGTGTCTTTCCGGGTAGAAGCCCCTGCCGGGATCCGGGGTTCCAACGCCTTTTTGGCTTCCGTCACCACCCCACTCGGCAATTTCGTAACTCTGGGAGCTTTTGATGCCGCTCAGTTGCCCGGCTGCTTCGTTGGGGCGACCACCTGCACCGTTACAGGGCTGACCCTGACCCAGAATCGCTTTACCCTCACTCAAACGGGATCCCATCAGCTCACCATCAGTGTGTTCGATCGGCAGGAGCGGCTGGGCAGCGGCAGTTTCACATTTACCGGAGTGCTTTGAAAACGGTTTGGATAAAGACACAGAGGATACTAGTCTTGCAGGATCCCCAGAAACTCAAAACTCACTCTAGGCCCTATCTCTCAGGTGGATTTCTGAGGCTTCCGGCCAAGGGATCAGGCCACCTCGGTCAAACTTGAACGGCCTCGCCGTTCCTGAGGAGATCGAGTTTTGTTGCTTCAAATCGGGTGGGGATAAAGTCGAGTATGTAGTCACTCTAAACATCATGGTCTAAACATCATGAATGAAACCTTTCCGTCTGGCTCCCCTCTCCCTCTGGAAGAGGAGCTGAGAGTGGTCGCGGAAGCGGCGCGGAGCGTTTGGGCACGGTCTCCAGCAGGAATGTAACTCGGAGATCCCAACTCAGGTGATCCGGATCAGCGCAAGCCTTTGGTCAGGGGAGTAGGTTATAGTTATCCAAAAAGATAACAATTTTGACGAAAAAGACATCTTCTGCTTTCCCCAAGCTGACCTTTCGATATGCTGAAGCCGATCTAGGGAATGGAGGCGCTGAACGGTGGAGAATGGGATCGTGTGTCAACTCACTTTAGAATGGATCGAGGCCGACCGGCGCCGATCGCAAACGGTTTCGCCTGTTCCCTCCAAGCTGGTTACCATTGGACGGGATCCCAGCTGTGATGTGGTGCTCAATGACCCAACTCGCTCGGTCTCAGGAGTTCACGCCGGGCTTTATTTTGATCCCAAAACCTTAAACTTTCACATTCGCAACTTAACTCGGGATCGTTTGCCTCCTAAGCAGCCCAACCCTGTCTGGGTGAATGGCCGAAAAATAATTCAGGAAGAGCTTGCGCTTGAGGCCAATAGCCAAATTCAATTGGGGCGCGTTGTGCTGAGCGTGAAGTCCATAGAAGTTGCCAGGAAGAATCAGGGGGATCTCCTCAGCCGCGGCACTTTGGACGCCCTCAAGGTTAAGTGCAGCCGCCTGGAAAACCCTCACTACCTGCCCCCGGAATATCAGGGCCAGAATTGTCCCTACTGTGGGCATTTGGTTTTGAGCGCTACCTTGGTGATCCCTCCTCCAGAAGCTGGCAAAGCCCCACAACCTCCTCTCTAGAGGACCAACCCTTTCTATTCTTCTTAATTCTTCTTACAGATCCCAGTGGCTGATCCAAGTCCGTGGGGGATAGAAAAAAGGGATCCCGGACAAACCCCGAGGTGACCTGTGAGGTCGCGTTGTTCTGGGTTTTCTCAATGGCTCCATCATGATTTTTATAAAGGTGAGCAGAAGCTATGCAAATTCAACTGAGCTGGGAAGATCCCATCACCGAAGAACAGCAGGAGCTGATCTTTCCGTTGCCTCTCGCCTTGGGCAGAGAGCTGGCCCAATTGCCGCAGGAATGGCAGGGGCAAGAAGTGGCACGGGCTGTGTTTGCCAGCCAGGAGATCTCCCGTTACCACGCCCTCGTTTATCTCGGTGAGGATGGCCAGGTCATCTATGAAGATCGCAGTGCCAACGGCAGCCGCATCAATGGAGAAAAAATCCGGCAGGCACGCCGGGTGTTGCAGGGGGGGGAAGTGGTGGAGCTTGGCCCCTACAGCATCACTGTTGGTTTAGTCTCCCCCAGGGATCCCAATGCCACCCTTTTGACCGGCACCCATCGCGGTACCCCTACCCTCCTGCTAGAGCCTCGCACCGACCTGATTCGCCCGGCAACCCAACCCGACACTGCATTTGAGGTTCCCCCGGCTTCCACGGTGGTTTTCGCCCCAGAGCAGCTTCCCGAGGTGCGGCCTGGCTCGGATTTTCCGCCGCCGGATTTGTTTCGAGCTGAGCAAATTGCCCTGAGCGCCCTCAAAGCCACCGGACTACCTGTGGAAGAGACCCTCTATTTGGCCTTGGGCGGCGGTATCGGCAGCTTTGTCTGGGTGGATACCCTGCGCATCTACGGGGTCAGACCGGAACACATCCGCGTCATCAGCATTGCCCGCAAACCCTACGAACGGTATGAACGGCTTTTGACCAACTGCCAGATCCCCCGCTGGAAGCGAATTCGCTCTGGCTCCGATTCTTGTCCAGACAACATTTGGGGCTGGCCCGGCTATGCTCTGCGGGATGCTTGGCGTTCCTTTTTCTCCGGCCGATTGTTGGAAGCATTCGGCTTTTTGTGGCAGGTATTTAGTGAGCCCTTGTTGGCAGATACCTATACGCCGCGGGCGGGGGATGTATTTGCCTCAATGGATCGGGAGGCAGCCCGAATTGGTTGGGAGCAAATGTTGTGTTACGGCCATATTCGCGCCATTCGCAAAACGGAGGATGGGCGATATGTGGTGGCCTATTCGGCAACGCGGCCCGGCCATACGGATCACCGTTTTATGGTGGCCAAGTATCTCCATTTGGCAACTGGATATCCGGCCATCAAGTTGCTCAACGACCTGCAGGAGTTTCGCGAAAAAACAGGAGATTTGAGATCGGTGGTACACGGCTATGAGCCTCATGATCACGTTTATGAGCAGTTGGAGAAACAAGGTGGCACCGTCCTAATTCGGGGATTTGGGATCGTCGCCTCTCAGGTGATGGAACGCCTTTACGAAGCCCGCAAAGTCAACCCCCGCATCTCGGTGGTGCATCTGAGCCGTGCGCCCAAAAGCGGTAATCGCTTCGGACGAGCCAAACGGGCAGTGGATAACCATTGGGAGTTTCAGCCCTTCAACTGGCCCAAGGGCACTTGGGGAGGAGTTCTGCGGGCCAAATTGGAAGCGGCGACCCCCCTGGAACGGCGCGAACTGCTGGAAGCTTGGGGCGGCACCACGACAGCAAGTCGGCGGAAATGGCGGCGGATCGTGCGGCAAGGGTTGCGAGAGGGCTGGTACTCGATTGTGTTCGGCAAGGTGGAGTCGGTGGTTCCCGGCGACAAGGGTAAGCCGGTAACCTACATTCGAGGTACCCACAACAACACGCAATTAAAGGTGGAGGCCGATTTCGTTATCGACTGTACGGGTTTGGTTTCGGATCCCATGACCAATCCTCTCCTCAACGATCTAATTACCCACTACAACCTGCCCCTCAATCCTCACGGGCGCTTGCATGTCTCCAACGACTTTGAGCTGGTGGAGATGCGCAACCGGGATGGGCGAATGTACGCCGCTGGGATCATCACCTTGGGCGGGCCCTATGCGCCGGTGGATACGTTTTTGGGTTTACAGTACTGTGCCCATCGCTCGGTGGAACACCTGGCTCGACTGCGGGCACCGGGGGTCAAAGGCTTAGAAGGGATCCGATCCCTGTGGCAATGGTGCAAGTGGGCCCTAAACATCAGCCCCTAGCTTGCCGACATTGGGCAACGCTTCTGGATTTTGTGAGATGTTTTTGGTTATCAACGCTGTCCCACACGTAAAACATTGGCGGCACACCATGGCCATTCCCCATCGCGCTAGCCTCATGAAAGTGGCGTTGCGCTGAGCCCTAACTCTTCTCTACCAAAGGGAGAACGGATGGGGGTGAAGGCCAGAAGATTCTCTCAAACAGACCGGGAGCGAAATAGATCCTGATGATCTCGATAGGCAAAACTGCTGGAGGAAAAGATGACTCCGACCCTGATTGGCCGCTGGCAAACTCGCATTTTCTTATTGGCCACCGTTGGTGTTTTGGCAAGTTTACCCTTTTATTTTGGGATCACTGGACATGGCGGCAGCCTCACCTATTTTTGGGTGCTGTTCTACGTAGGTCTGTTTGGCTGTGTTTGGGATGTTGTTTATAACTACCTGATGGGGTGGATGTGGGATCACGATTGGCCTGGGATCCTTCAGCTTTTGGCCGGCATTTGGGAAGGGCTTTTTTTGGGTACAGTCTTGAAGGTGGTGGGTCTTCCTTATATCCCAACCCAACGGTTTGACTTGGGAGATTTTATTCTCCACTACAGTGTGGTCTGGGTTTGCCTTTACCTCAGCGCTTGGGTGGTAATGCGCATTTTGTTTCCCCGCTGGCGCTTTCGCGGTGGAGAGTGGCTGGGGCCATGGCCGCGCTCCGGCAGCTAGAAAGGGGATCCATTGCCGTTAGAATCGGGCTGGGAGACCTCCCCGGATAAGTCTGTGTTTTGATCAGGTCTGTACAGGCTGAGGGGAGTTGAAAAGTTGTTGCTGACCCAGATTTTTGCCCCATGCAAGCCTGTACCCTGATTGCCCGCGCCAAGATCAACCTCTACCTGGAAATCCTCGGATCCCGTCCTGACGGGTATTCAGAGGTGGCGATGGTGTTGCAGAGCATTCATTTGGCGGATCGCCTGCAGTTGAAGTGCCGTCCTCACGGGATCCACCTCACCTGCGATCGCCCAGAAGTGCCCACAGATGCCCGCAACCTTGCCTATCAAGCCGCTGAGCTGCTGCAAAAAGAGTGTCACTCTTCCGCCGGGGTGGAGATCCACATCGAAAAGCACATTCCGGTGGCAGCAGGCTTGGCGGGGGGCTCGGCTGATGCGGCGGCGGTTTTGGTGGGGTTAAACCAACTGTGGGGGCTGGGCCTGACGGTGGGAGAGTTGCAGAGCTTGGCAGCCCGTCTGGGATCCGACATTCCCTTCTGTATCCAGGGGGGAACGCAACTGGCCACTGGGCGCGGGGAAGTTTTGGAGCCGCTGGCCGATTGGGAAGGGATCCCTGTGCTGCTGGCCAAGCCCAAGCACCTGGGGGTTTCCACCGCCTGGGCCTATCAAGCCTTTCGTTCTCGTCAGGGGAGCTTGGGAGGGGATGCCCTACCCAAACCCACACTGCCCACCTTGCCGCAGGCGTTGGCGGCTCTCAGCCGTCAGGATCCGCCGGCGTTAGCCAGGAGTTTGCGCAATGACTTGGAACAGGTGGTTTTGCCGGAGTACGCGATTGTAGGGGAACTGCGCCAAGCTCTTCTCTCGGCGGGGGCCCTGGGATCCCTGATGTCGGGGTCAGGGCCAACGGTCTTCGGAATCATGCCCAGCCTGGAGCTGGCCGCCCAAGTGCGCAACACCCTGCGTCACCAGTTTCAGGATGTAGAGTTTTGGGTGACGCAGTTTGCCCCCACTGGGATTCTGCTGCAGCCGGATCCCTGTAGCCTCAGTCCTACCTAGGTTGTCGACTGGATGGGCTGAATGTGGGATCCCCACCAGCCTTCTCTATTCTTCCCTCTGGTTGGCATAGTAGGATGAGCACCTAAACTTAACCTTGCGTTCACAGACTGCTGGCTTTAGCGGTCAAGTTATCTCTCTGCTCTGAACCTCCCTCATGCCGCCCATCACCAAGATCCTGATCGCCAACCGGGGTGAGATTGCCCTGCGCATCATCCGCACCTGTCAGGAAATGGGGATCCGAACGGTGGCCGTTTACTCCACTGCGGATCAGAACTCCCTGCACGTCCAACTGGCGGACGAGGCTGTTTGCGTAGGAGATGCCCCGGTGGCCAAAAGCTACCTCAACATCCCCAACATCATCTCGGCAGCCCTCACCCGCGGAGCCACTGCCATTCATCCGGGCTATGGGTTCTTGGCGGAGAATGCCAAATTTGCCGAGATCTGTGCTGACCACAACCTAGTCTTCATCGGCCCCTCGCCAGAGGCGATGCGCAAAATGGCCGACAAAGCCACGGCCCGCGAAACCATGCAAGCGGTGGGGGTGCCGACCGTGCCCGGTAGCCGCGGGTTGATCACTTCGGATGAAGAGGCGGTGAAGCTGGCGGAGAAAATCGGCTATCCGGTGATCATCAAAGCCACAGCCGGCGGCGGGGGTCGCGGTATGCGGGTGGCTAAAGATGCCCAGGAGCTGCTGAAGATGCTGCGCACCGCCCAGGGGGAAGCCCAAGCGGCCTTTGGCAACGGCGGGGTTTATTTGGAGAAGTTCATCGAGCGCCCCCGTCATGTGGAGTTTCAAATCTTGGCGGATAGTCAGGGCAATGTGGTGCATCTGTACGAGCGGGATTGCTCCATTCAACGGCGACACCAAAAGCTGTTGGAAGAGGCTCCCAGCCCGGCTTTGACAACGGCTCTGCGCAGCCGCATGGGAGCAGCGGCGGTGAAAGCAGCCAAGGTGGTGAATTACGTGGGAGCGGGCACGGTGGAGTTTTTGCTGGATAAAAACGGCCAGTTTTACTTCATCGAGATGAATACCCGCATCCAGGTGGAGCACCCGGTTACCGAGATGGTGACAGGGCTGGATCTGATTGCCGAGCAGATTCGCATTGCCCAAGGTCAACCCCTCACCTTTCGCCAGAAGGATGTGGAACTGCGGGGCCATGCCATCGAATGCCGCATCAACGCCGAGGATCCCAAGCAGCAGTTTCGGCCTTGCGCGGGCACGATCAGCGCCTATTTGCCCCCTGGGGGGCCGGGGGTGCGCATGGATTCCCACATCTACACCGACTACACCATTCCCCCCTACTACGATTCGCTGTTGGGCAAGCTGATCGTCTGGGGGCCTAACCGGGCAGCAGCCATCCGCCGCATGCAGCGGGCTTTGGGGGAATGCGCCATCACTGGGGTGCCCACCACGATCCCTTTCCACCAGCAGATCCTGCGCCATGAAGCTTTTTTGAGGGGCGAAGTGTACACGGACTTCATTGCTCAGCATTTGATGCCGGGGTAGGGGCCGAGTCCAAGCTGGAGCTTGCTCGCAGGGGAAGGATAGAGTTGGTTGAGGGTTGCCAGTGGGCTAAAGATGAGGGATCCCCGACCTGGTCAGGTTCGACAGACTCAACCGAGCGGCCCTGCTCCCAGTCTCAGCCATCTGGCGGCGCAATTTTTGCAGGAGCGGGAGCGGGATCTGGCCCCTGCCAGCCGCCGTACCTACCGCATTGCTCTGGAGCAGTTTGCCAAAACTTGCCCGGTGCCGCTGCCCCAGGTGCAGCCTGCCCACGTCCAGTCCTTTTTGAACAGCTTGAAGGGCCGTCCGTTTCGCAACCGCTCTGGCCAGCGGATCCACCCGCCCGCCTCTCCGGCCACCTACAACCTCAAGCGGTTGGCCTTGCAACAATTTTTTGAATGGGCCAGCCAACGGGGCTACCTTCAAGATCCCCTGCCCACCCAAGCCATTCGACCTGCCCGCCTACCCGCTCGTTTGCCCCGCGATCTGGATCGGTTATTGCTACAGCGGGTGTTGCAGCGGGCCCAAAACCATTCTCTGCGCTACGCGGCTTTGATTCGCCTGATGCTGGAGTGCGGGCTGCGGGCCCAGGAGCTGTTGGACTTAACCGTTCAAGATTTTCAAATCAGCCCTGAGGGATCCCTGTTGGAAGTGCGCTGTGGCAAGGGGAGCAAACCCCGCGCTGTGGCCATAGGGGATCCCCTCTCCGAGCTGCTGCAACAGTATCTGAGCCAAGAACGGGGCCTGTGCGCGCCGACGGATCCCTTGTTTGTTTCCCAATCTCGCTGCTTGGCCTACCGAGGCCGCCCCCTGACCTACGATGGCCTGCGCCACATTGTTCTCAAGCTCACCGAGCCTGAGCCAGGACATCAAACCCCTCACCAGTTTCGCCACAGCTTTGCCACCTTGCTGCTGGATCGTGGCGTTGCCCCTGAGCATATCCAGCACCTGCTGGGCCATACAACTGCCGCCATGACGATGCGCTACACCCAGCGGGCCAACTTGAGAGCAGCCATCGCCCGTTCCCGCGAGATCTTAAATCAGGGCTTGGTTTAGGGATCCCTGGCTGTACTATGGCCTCTGTCGTTTCCAGTGAGACAGACGCGGATTGCTCGCAGAAAGAGGGATCCCCAAAAAGAGATCAAGGATCCTCAAGGACGGACAAACCTGACTAAGGTGGTTGGAATGACCTGAAAACAACCGATAACCAATGGGTTATTTCAAGTTACACGCTGGAGAGGAATGTAGAGCACATGCTCTCTCCCCTTGCCAATGGGCAACTGCGGCCCAAGACTGGCCTTCTGTTGTCCCAACCAGATGATCAGGTTTTTGTTCTCAGGATAGTATTCCAAAACATACTTGATGAAGTCATCAATTGTACATGGCTCGTTGAAACCTCCCATCCACTGATGAAAGTGGCTATGCACTTCGCTGGCTATAGTAATCAGGTTGGAAAGATTTGCTGCAATCTTTGGATAGTGCGCTTCAGAGTAGAGATGGTGAACCGTTAGGCTACTGGCTGTTTTTCGAGTAACTCTACAGAGATTTTTATCCCTTCTTCTTGCAAGCTCTTTTGCTCTTTCTATCTGCCTTTGTCTATCCTGGATTGTCTTGACGATTGCCTGAATCTGGGGTTCAATGCGTTCGCCAACATCTCGACACCAGTCTTTTCTGTGGTTTTGCTTGAGGACTTCTACCATAATCTTGGCAAGCTCATAGATGCCTCGCAAAGAGAGGTAGACAGTGTCGTCGTTGCCAAAGCGTGTGTAATGAACGTCTTTGATGAGTTTACTTTGTTTTGATGCAATCTCAAGCGCTTTCTTAAGGTAATCAGTTCGAGTTCCAAAGATCGTCACAACATCTTGAAGAGATAGCCAAAACTGATCTTGTCTTCTGACCAGAGAGGAGCTGTTTTCGAGGATCCTATGATCCACCAGAGCCTTCTGCCTCTTGCGATACTCTTCCTTGAACCAATTCCTAATGCTTGTGTCTGTAGAGTACTTACGACCTTGCTCTGACCTAGACCTTAAAAAGGATAAAATGGCGTAAGCACCAGACTGCGTGTATTCTCTCAGCCCCGAACTTTTGTTGATAACGCGATAGTCTTTACCTTCCACCAGTTCCCACTCATCATCAGGGATACTGTCAAAGTAGGCTTCAATCTCCCTGAGTTCCTCAAGGCTGATACCCAAAAATTCGGCGAGCTTGTTTGAAGAAACATAGACTATAGCCATTGCTCAAATTTCTCCGTAAGGCTTTTGTAGAAGAGAGTCAATCGCTGGAAAATTTTGTCATCCCCGGTTGGAGAATCGGGATGGTAGATCTTGCTCAGGCGATAAAAGGCAGCTTTGATGTCCTCATTGGTAGCTCGATCGGGGTCAAGTCCAAAAACCCGCCATGGCAAGTCGTACTTGAAGATGTTGATCCCGTTGATGCAGCCATACCCCTCTTCCCCCTCTTCGTTGGGAAGGATCCCGATGTGCTGACGATAAATGCGCTCCAAATCGTCTATGTTGGATAAGCTCAGCTTGCCCATGCCGCTGGTTGCCAGTTTGAAGCTGGCTGACTTTCTCAGCTCGGCTGCGTTTTTAACGCCAAAGTGGTTGTAAATCGCTTTCTGCAGCTCTTTGACAGACAACCGAGGCGGTGGCTGTAGCTGCCTGACCACAAACCGCGCAAAATTCTCCAGGAGTTCCTTAGAGATGCCGTAGGTATCGGAAAGGCGCTGGATTTCTGCAGCAATCGCCCCTTGCGGATCGGGCTTGGTCTCTTCTCTTGAGGTTGCCCTAGTTGTTTTTGGTTTTGTGCTGGCGGCTTTTTTGGGCATGGCTTCCCCTCAAGTCAGTGATGCCAAGTGTAGATCCGCACAAAACTTATAGGCTGTCTGTGAATTTATTTGCGCAATGATGCAGACAATCTTAGGTCAGTGTAACAATGTTGCCGGTACCTGTAAAGCTTTGCACCACATAAGCTTCGCCATACCGATGCCCAGTTGGATGGCTTGGTGTGGGGAGCAGATCCGCACTGGGCGGCCCCGCAGGCGAATCTCGCCAGCATCCGGCTGGTAGAGGCCCGCCAGCATGTTCATCAGGGTGGTTTTCCCGGCGCCATTCTCCCCCCGGAGAGCGTAAATCTCCCCGGCCCGTAGTTCAAAGTCCACGCTAGAGCGCCCCCAGCTTGCCTGTTCGGTTGAGTTCCCCCGCCAGGATCCCTACCAGACAGGCTCTCTCATAAAAAGGCTGATCATAAATGGAAGGCTCTCTGAAGAAAGAGGTACACAGGTTGAGTACCACCTTTCCTTGGCAGTGAACGTATTTCCGGCTACTTTTCAGCGCCAACTTGGGGCCGCCCCTTCAGCTTTTGGGGATCAGTCGCTTCGGACAGGCAGCACGGATATGGGATTCGCTCAGGTCGGGCATGAGAGCCAAGGCCCGCTGAGCATCAATTTGCGCTTCGCACACTGCCTCCAGTACCTGCTCAGCCATCAGGGAAAGGGGCATATCGGCAGTTTGTTCGGGATCGGTATCCAGGGAAATTTGTCGGACTCCCACAGGGGGGGGTGGCAACACCGGCGGAGCTGCCTGCGGGGACAGGGTGGTGGAAGTGCCCACCTCCAACTGCGCTTCTGCCAGGGCCACACCGCGCCCCACCATCAACAGGGATCCCAGCAACAGGAGCCATCCCAGCCCATGCAACCCCTTGCTGGACTGAGTCGGATGCTTCTGCTGTCGCTCAAGACTGCTGATGGGTGTAGCCCTGCTAAACCTACCACCGAGCATGTCACCTCTCCAAAACCACCCCTTTGCTTAAGATATCCAACCCAATTTGAATTTGCAGTAGGCTATCGTTGTCCCTCCAGGTAGCACCTACCCGCTCCCAGACTTTGCCTGCTGCACCCTCTATGGCCCGTCTATCCCAAGAGCTGGCCCGGTTTTCCCGCCTTCCCGACAGCCCAGAACAGCCCGAACCCTCCCCGGAAGGGTCGATCTGCATCGAAGACATTCTAAAACTGGCCGGTGAGCGCAGCTTTGGCTTGTTTCTGGCGATCCTTTCTTTCCCTTCTGCTTTGCCCTTGCCGGCTCCCGGCTATTCCACTCCCTTTGGTGTGTTCATTCTGTTGCTGGCCCTTCAACTGGTGGCAGGGCGAACCACCCCTTGGCTGCCGAAATGGGTGTTGCAGACCTCTGTTGAACGGAAGCAATTTCAAAAGTGGGCGCAGGCCGGGATCCCGTGGCTGCAGCGGATTGAAAAGATTGCCCGTCCCCGCTGGCGGCAGCTCTGCACCACACGGCTTGGCCAAGTCTGGCTGGGCACCTGGATTGGCTTGATGGGGATTTCCATGATCATCCCCGTTCCAGGCACCAACACTCTGCCGGCGATGGGGGTTTTCGTCACCGCCTTTGGGCTTTTGGAAGAAGACGGGATCCTGTGCAGCTTGGGATCCCTGATCTGTGTGGCAGGAGGACTGCTGACCACTTCCATTTTGATCGGCCTGTGGTGGGGGGGAACAACCCTCTTGGATTGGCTGGGGAGATAGCCGTGCCGACACCACTTATGATTCCGGCCTTGCACCGGTTATCGGGATGTCGGGGCCAACGCCAGATCCTGAGTGAGGCGCAGCTCGATCACCTGATTGGGATCCAGCACCACCACTTGCGGCGCCGTGACATTGCCGATCACCGCTCCGGCCACCCCCGCCCCCAGCACTTCTTCTGTGGCAATGGCATTGTCTCCGGTCACCAAGCCGAGAATGGCGCCCGCTGCCGCACCGATGGCTGCATCCTGAATGATTTTGCCTGTGGTGGTGTAGCGGGGATCCTTGACATCGTGAATGATGTCCGATTGGGCAGCCAAGGGGAACAGTTGGTTGTTGACGATAATGCTTTCCGCCACAAAACGGGTGCCCCCCGGGGCCGGCTCAAAGCGGCCATCCACCCGCGAGCCAAAAGGCACCAGAATATCTCCCTGGGCGTTGCGAATCGGGTTGCGGACGATCAAAGACATGGGCCGGGTTTCGTTGGGAGCAATGAAGAGGCGCTCGTTGAAGGGGGTGGTGGTTTGCATCAGGGTGCCCGCCGCCAGAGTGGAAAGGCGCAGGTCGAAGCCCGGCTGGGAACCGGAGAGGGATCCCCCTGGGTTTTGCGCCACCAAGGATCCCCGGTTAAGCATGGCCTGGTGGGTGAAGGCTGCTACCTCGGCGCGAGTGGCGGGACGGTTGGGTTCCAAGAGCATCGGGTCTGGATAATTGACGATCAACCCGGCGCGGTTGGCCGCTGCAATTTGCGCCAGGGCCCAATTGGGGATGGCTGCCGCATCTCGGTAGCGGCTGAAGAGATCGCTGGGCTGAGCGGCTGGGATCGCTCCCGTGTTGCCAATGGCGTTGGTCAAGACCACCAGCGCTTCGGTGCGGGTAACGGGCTGCTCAGGGCGGAAGGTGCCATCGGGAAAGCCTGCCACCAAGTTGTTGGCTGCTGCCGTCGAGATGGCGCTGGCTGCCCAGTGGGTGGGGGGCACATCCCGAAAGCCGATGAACGTACCAGAGGTATTGCGAAGGCGGAAAGCGGTATTGACAATGGTGGCAAACTGAGCGCGGGTAACCGGCTCATTGGGGCGGAAGGTGCCATCGGGGAAGCCGTTCAACACTCCCTGAGCGGAGAGGGTCTCAATGTAGGCTTGGGCCCAGTGACCAAAGGTGTCGCGGAAGGGAGCGGCCATGGCCACCTGGCAGTGGATGCCCAAGACAGCTCCCGATAGGAGTATGCCTGCTGCACGTGGATTTAAAAGAGAGGGAAACATCGTTCGTTCACCGAGTTGTCGTAGCGCCCATTGCTGGGTCGATGGCTACTTTTATTCTGGCTATTTCCTCAGTGATGACAATGGCGGAAACCCTTGCTCTGAGGTAATTTGAGCGTTTCTAACCTAAGATTTGCAGCAAAACGCAACTGCAGAGGATTGATAAGGAAACCCCTAAATCTCTGTCGCGTCAGCTAGAAATCGCAGGAGCCCCGCACTGTACCCGTAGGGTCAGTGCCGGGAGGAATTCGCTTTGATGAAGTACAATGAACTTATGAGCCAAGTCCTGACCGTCTCCTGTAAGCTCAAGGCGTTCCCGTCACAAGCCGCCAAATTGGACGCGACGATGGATGTCTTTGTGCAGGCATTGAACTGGGTCAACCAGAACACGCCGGAGAAGATCGTCAACGCGGTCAAACTGCAATCCCTTTGCTACTACGAGATTCGAGCTCGGTTCGGCTTGTCCAGTAACTTGGCTCAACAGGTGTGCAGACGGGTGGCGAGCGCTCGCAAAGTGGCGAGACAGCGCAACCGTCCGGTTAAAGAGTTCAAGCGTAGGTTCGTTACCTACGACGCACGTATCTTTTCATTCCGCGAGAAAGACTGGACGGTGTCGCTGACCACGGTGGAAGGGCGAGAGCGCTTTGAACTAGCCATTGGCAACTACCAGCGTGGGATGCTGGCTGGTTCTAACCCCAAATCGGCCACCCTAGTCCAGCGGAAGGATGGCTCCTACTACATCCAGATTTGCGTAGAGAAAAAACCACCCAAGCAACAAGATACCGACAGGGTGATCGGGGTGGACTTGGGCAGGACGGATATCGCCCATACGTCAGAGGGGGACAATTGGAATGGACAGCAGTTGAACCGAGTCCGCGACCACTACTCCAAGCTGAGGGCGGCACTCCAACGTAAAGCCAGTAAGGGCACCCGCAGTTCGCGGCGCAGATGCAGAGAACTGTTGCAACGGCTGTCTGGCAAGGAAAGACGCTTTCAGTCGCGTCAGCG
>NZ_JANSIG010000037.1:0-26709 GCF_047461975.1 Synechococcus sp. R55.3
TGGCCAGGAACTTCTTGAGTTTTCTCTATCTCGTCAGTGCTCTCTTTTGGCTCAAATGAAAGATCAACACAACCTAGATCCCAGGAGGCGCTCATGAAGGTTGTCGATTAAGTTAAGTTTAGAAAGTGTCAAGGAGTACGCTGCTTTTCGGTAGCATTTCTAACCCAGGATCAAGCACTGTGACAACAATTCCCCATCTCCCCGAAAACTCCCCGAAAAGGAGAGCAAAGTTTGAGTCTACTGGAACGGTGGGGCAGTATCCTCGAAAAGGGGGCTTTCAGGGTGAAGAGTTGTTTCTTAGGTTTCCTGAGTGTTCGGATAGATAGTTCTGAATCCAGCGCACCAGCCGCTGAGAGAGCACGAAAGCTTCTGGTTCGTCCCCTTTGATGCCGACTTGGCTGCTAAAGCAGGCGATGACCTCCTCGTTCAGCTCCGGTTTAGAAGGATCTCCGCGAAACTGCAACCGCACCTGACTTTGTACCTGGAAACTCTCTTGAGCTTGGTTATCCAAAACTTCCTGACCCACTCGATGCAGCCGTACTCCTTGCAACTGAGCCAAGGGATAGGAAAACACCTGCTGCCGCCAAAAGCCCCAAGGGCCACCCAGCCGGGTCAAGGTCACCCGTTGGCTTTGGCAATCTAGATTCAGGATCTGCCCCAACCCCCAAGGGATCCCAATCCACAAGCCCATCCCCACAGCCACCAACCCCCACAGCGGCGAACGGGCCCACAGTTGGGATCCCAAAATTAGCAGCACCAAGCCCCCTGCCGCCCGCCAAGCCAGTTGCTGAGAGGTAAACCGCTGTAGGGCAATGCGCAGCCGTTTGGGATTGCGCTCCAGAACCTGCGGATAAACCAATGCCATGAAATGGGATCCCACTGCTTAGGCTAGCTTAACAGGGGTTGCTTTTCCCTAGGCGCTGAAGGCATCTTATCCGGGCATTGCGTTGGTGAAAAACTACAACTCCGGCTCGGCAAAAAACTCTGATAAATCCAGCGCAAATCCAGGGATCACCTCTCCACCTTCCAGGATGTCGCCGGGTTTCTTCAATGCTTCAGGCTCAGGCCGGCGATAGACCAGAACGTATTTCTCTTCAGGATGAATGATCCAGACCAGCCGGGATCCATTCTCAAAATACTCAACGAGCCTATCATGGATCTCTCCAACGGTGTTGGCATCGGAGAGAACTTCTACAGCCAAGTCTGGGGATCCCTCAATATAACCCCTTGGGATCCCGCCCAGAGATTGCAGCCGTTCTTTGGAAAAGAAAGAACAATCTGGAGAACGGCGATTGCCGGATTTCATTTTGAAGGAAGTATCGGAATCGAAGGTAAATCCAATCCTTTGACTGCGAACGTAGGAGCCCAGAATGATGTGAATCAAACTTACGTAGTACCCATGCTTTGCACCTGCCGAGCCCACGGTAACCAGTTCTCCGTTCACAACCTCATAGCGATTGCCATCCTCCGGTAAAGCCATAAACTCTTCGTCAGTCCAAATTTTTCGAGAAGCTGCCGGAGAACTATCAGCAGGTGCCTCGGCCAATTTTTCTCTTTCCAAAACCTCGACCATCATGACCTCCGCAATGAAAAACGGCTAAACCAACCAAGGGAGCCGGTCTGGGGTCAACACATCCTGAAGAGCGATCTGCACGCCCGGCAAGAAGTCAGCAAGCTGCCCTGAGGGATCCCCTTATTTAGGATCCACCAGGGATCCCATGAACAGCACGGTTTGGGCCGCTGGGTTGCCGCCGGATCCGGAGGCCACAATGGCAAACCAGAAGGGCCGATCTGCCACAAATTGAAAGGGCTCTTGCCGGTCGACAGCAGTCCGGGAGACGATCACCCCAGTAGCGGCTGCCGCCTCGGATCCCTCTTCGTTCACTTCAATTGCTGCTTTGTGCAGGACTCTGCTGATCCGCGCTGGCTCTGGGGTCATCTGGCTGAAATCGGCTCGGTTGGAAAAGGCAACTCCCAGGCCCAACTGCTGCAGAACGGAAGTGAGATCCGTTTCATAAGCCAATTCAAATCTCGGGA
The DNA here is from genome assembly GCF_047461975.1 of Synechococcus sp. R55.3. NCBI lineage: Bacteria > Bacillati > Cyanobacteriota > Cyanophyceae > Synechococcales > Synechococcaceae > Synechococcus > Synechococcus sp. R55.3. The sequence continues at coordinate 2,038 of NZ_JANSIG010000037.1, forward strand.
TCCGCACCGAACCTGCACGGGGGCGCAGGGATCCCGTCCATTCTTGCCAAGTTTCCGGGCTCAGCTCTGCCCGCAGCGATTCCAGCTTCACTCCCTTCTTGGGCAGCAGGATCAGCATTTCCAGTTCTCCTTCCCCGTAGGGCAGGCTCACCACCTGCAACTGCTCGGTTTCCAGGTAGTCGTAACGACCTGATTGAACCATCATGGGTACTCGGACGCGGCGGCCATCCAACCGAGTAAAGGGCTGAGTTTGGGTGCGCTCCGGATCGAAGGGCTGAGTCCACTCGCCTTTGAAGTAGATGGCATTGAGCAAAACCATCAAATCCTCGCGGCTGAGGCGATCCACAATGCGGTTGATCTTGCCCTGGGTGCGCTCGGCCACCCAGCCGTTGATCTGGTTCACCGTTTGCCGGGATCCCAAATTCACCCGATTCACCACCGCTTGGTAGTAGGTGGCCAAAGCCTGCAAAAACTGGGGCTGTAAGGTGAGGGTTTGATCCACCCAGAGGCCGTTGGCCATTTGCACCTGGACTGGCCCTCCTGCCGGGGATCCCTCCGCCAGCCAGCCCACCATTTGGGCATTGCTCCAGTTCAACTCATTGAGGGAAAGGTCCTGTGCCTCCAGTACCTCGGCCATTGCCGTTTGGGTCTCCCCAGAGGCGCCGTTGTAGAGCATGCTCAGGGCCAGGCGGATGCTCAAGGGGGAGAAAAAGAGGTTCTCTTGGGGCTGCTGACGGAGCAGGTGATCAAACAGTTTCAGCGCAAAGCGGCTTTGGGCTTGTTGGGCCATGGTCTTTTCCTCATACCCTTCCCCATAGGTCACCGTTGGCTCAAAGGGAATCCGCACCGGGGTTTCCTGTGAACGGGATCCCATCCCGTGAGTGGGCCAGAGGCCCAGGCTCAGTAAACCCAGCAGAGCCAGAAGCGGGATCCAGCTCACCGAGGATCTATTGAATCTATTGAAATTGAAATTGAAAGGGTCTTTCATACGGCTCTCCTGGCAGGGTGGGGAACGATAAAGTCTATGGCTATGCTATCGGGTCGGTTGCGGGCTGCTCTTGCCCAGGGACGCCATTTCCGCTGCGCTCAAGGTGGAAAGACGCAGGCAGCTTCCGGCAAGCAAGAATTGGCAAGGCTCTCCCAGGGGGGAACTTTCTGCATCCGGTTGGCCAAGTCGCGGCAGCAGCGCCTGGCGCGATAGGATGAAGCCTGCACAGGAGAGTGCCACATGGTTCTGTTCACGATACACGTTCCAAAAGGGTGCAGAGTCGCCTTGGGCCTGGCTCTACTGCTCCTGGGATCCGGCTTGGGATGTACTGCTGCCACGGAGAGATCTCCCGCCTCACAAACTCAGGTAACCGAAGCCATCTCTCCATCCCCCCCAGCCATAGGGCAGCCCCAGCAACTGCCGGTTGAAGCCGAAGTCACCCTTGCCGGCCAACGCTTTGAGCTAGAGGTGGCCCGCACCCCTGAGCAACAGCGCTTGGGCCTGATGTTTCGCACCGATTTGCCGCCGGATCGGGGCATGTGGTTTCCCTTTGATCCGCCCCAGCCAGCTTCTTTTTGGATGTTCAACACCCTGATCAACCTGGACATCATTTTCCTTCACCAAGGCAAGGTGGTGTACATTGCCGCCGATGTGCCCGGCTGCCCCGCCCAACCCTGCCCCACCTATGGGCCGCCTCCTTCCCAGTTGGTGGACGGTGTGCTGGAGTTCCGTGGCGGGACGGCTGCTGCTTTGGGTTTGGCCGTTGGAGATCCGGTCGAGATCCGAGAGCTTCAGCCCGCAGCCCCTTGATCTCTCCCTCCCTTGGGGACAAGGAAGACGGGCTCGAAGATGATCTTTTGAAGAATTTTTGCGATGATTTTTGAGAGTCGCCAACTGAGTCCATAAAAGAGGCGACCGCGAGCTCAGGATTGGTTTGGCTACTGCGAGCGAGCCTATGGATAGCGCGAGTCATTGGATAGGGGTGGGGGCCGTCGCCCTAGCCTCCATCCTTTGGGCTGAGATCGTGCGGGATGTGCGCCATTGGCTGGCCCACCGGTGGCCCTGGCTGATGCCCAAACACATCCTGCACCACCGCCTGTTCCGCCCCGACCTTAGCGTGGTGGATGCACAGCTGTACCGAGAATCCCAGTGGCACCACGACGTTCCCGAAGCGGCGACGATGATCCTGGCCGGGATCCCTTGGGTGGTGGTGTTGGGCTGGGGATCCCTGCCGTACGGCCTGGCGGCAGCGGTGGGGGTGGTCTACTCGGCCAGTTTCTGGGTGGCTGGTATGCTGCGGGGTTGGGGGCTGGCCCTGCAGACGGATATCACGCACCAGCCGGGGCCTTTCCCCGTTCCTCCCAGCCAATGGCATGTCAACCGCGCCTACCACTGGCGGCACCACTTCGACGATACCAACGCCTATTTTTGCGGCACCCTGACTCTCGTAGATCGGCTCATGGGCACCAGTCTCTCCTTGAAAGGCAAGCGAGTAGCCGTCACCGGCGCCTCCGGCACCCTGGGCCGGGCCTTGCTCAAGCATTTTCACCAGCAGGGGGCCAAAGTCATCGCCCTCAGCTCCCATTCGGATTCGGTTCACATCGAAGTGGACGGCCAGATCCAGCCGGTGGAGACCGTTCGCTGGCAGGTGGGGCAAGAGGGATCCCTGGCTGAGCTGCTGGAGCGGGTGGATATCTTGGTGCTCAACCACGGCCTGAACGTCCACAGGCAACGGGATCCCGAGTCTGTCCGCCAGTCCTATGCCGTCAACACTTTCTCCAGTTGGCGCCTAATGGAGCTGTTCTTCCAGACGGTGCGCGGCAACCCTGAGATGGCCACCAAAGAGGTGTGGGTGAACACCTCAGAGGCTGAGGCTAGCCCTGCTTTCAGTCCCCTCTACGAGCTCTCCAAGCGGGCCCTAGGCGATCTGGTTACTCTGCGCCGCCTCGATGCTCCCTGCACAGTGCGCAAGCTCATCCTCGGCCCCTTCAAGAGCCAGCTCAATCCCATTGGGGTTATGTCGGGAGATTGGGTGGCCGCTCAGATCTTGGCCCAGGCCAAACGAGACTGCCGCAACATCATCGTCACCATCAACCCCCTGACCTACTTGCTTTTCCCGCTCAAAGAGCTGGCTGTGAGCACTTATTTCCGCTTGTTTAGCCGTCGGTCTCCCCAGACAGGGATCCCTGCCCCCAACCCAGATCCTGCAGGTGAGGCGAAGTCCGGTGATTTGCCTTTGGTTTAGTTAAAAGGAACTAGATCCCAACCCGTTCCATAGCTCTATGGCATTGGGCGCAAAAGTGGAGTAAGACAAGAGCAGGTTCCTTGGCGTGCCAATGGGAACTTTTGGGGAGCGAGAGTGCCCTCCTTGGGTTTGCAGAAATACAGCAGCTCGATCCCCGGTGAGCGTTGGGTGTGAGGAGTAGGAGTGAGCGTGAACATGGTGCGACAGTGGGTGAGCGCAGTACTCTGCGTGGTGGGTGGATCGTTGATGTCGGGGCTTTTGTCCGGCTGTGCCATCCCGATGCCTTCGGCATCTGCGGGAGTTTCTGAAGTCCAAGTGCGCTTGGTGCATGTGGCCCCCAATGCCCCTCGGATCGACTTGGAAGTGGGAGGGGTGAGAGCTGCTCGGGGCATAGCCTATGGCTCGGTGAGCGAGTACGTGCGCATACCGGCGGGCGAGTACGACATTGTTTTGTTTTCAACGCCTGAGAACCCTGGCCAGCCTGCGAGTTCTTTGGTTGCGGCCAGAACCGTAGCCAATCTCAGGGGCGGGGGAGTATTCTCGGTGGTTGCTGCCAACGAGCCGAATCGCATGACGGCCCTGGTGCTGGAAGACAACATCCATCCGCCCTTTGATCAGGCCCTGGTGCGGTTTGTCCATGCTGCCCCTGATGCGCCGGCCCTGCAATGGCAAGGGGAGCAAGGGCGGGTACTGCTGCCCCAGTTGGCGTTTGGACAAGTATCCACCTTTCAAGCTATGCGCCCCGGCTTTACCCAAATTCAAGTGGCCATAGCCCCTTCAGCCTCCGCGCCAGGTGTGCAGTCGGCTCCCAGCCGGAGCATTCCCCTGCAGCGGTTTGACCTCCAGTTGGAGGCGGGGAAAGTCTATACCCTCTATGTAGCGGGATTGTTGCGCAGCAATCCGGCCCTAAGCCTGGTGCTGGCAGAGGAAACTCGAGCTCGCAGGCTCCTATAGCCAAGGTGTTTCGGTCTCTCTTCTCCTTACACTGAGTTAAGGAATACCTCAGGGTGGGGGCAGATAGGGAATATGCTCTGTGGTGGAGCAGGCCAATGCCGTTGGCGTTCTCCGCTGCCAATATGATCTTACAAGGATCCCAGAATCCTAACATGCGGTGCGAAGCACTAGGGGATGCAGCCTGTGGATGCTTTGTTTCAAGTTGTGGTGCTGAATCAAACCCCAGATCCAGAACGGGTCATCTACCAGGCAATGCACCAGGATTACAGCCCTGATTTTGTCACCTCAGAAAGCCGGATCCCGGAAAAGTATGGAGAGGCCGTGGTGCGGCATTTGCTGGAGGGCAACCGTGGCCACTATGGGCCTCTGGAGCATCCTCAGATCACGTTTGGGGTAGGCTATTTTCCCCATGCTGTCATGCAACAGGCCCGTACTCATCGGGTGGGAATTTCTTTTGATGTTCAATCCTTCCGATATACAGGCCAGCAAATTGCCGATTTGGGCAAAAAGCTCTTGTTCGCGTCAGCGGTGCGGAGCACAACCGAGACTGCTGCTCCTGTTGGCGAGACCGGCTACGGTTGCGTCAGCGATGCGGAGCACAGTGGCGGGACGGAGTCCTCGTTGTCTTTGCAAGAGCTGGAAACTTTGTTTTACATTCCTGCCAGCGTCAAAGAGGGCAAGGCCAAAACCCGCCAAGGCTTTAGGCCCATCTCCCCCGAAGCTTTGGATATCATTCTTGCGCAATATCGCAGCCAGGCCATTGCTTATTATCGCCTGGTAGAAGAGTGCGGATTGCCCTATGAAGATGCCCGTAACATCATTGGCTACGGGATCCGACAACACTTCGTGGTCTCTTTCAATTGCCGTAGTCTAATGCATTTTTTGGATTTACGAGCCAAAGAAGATGCTCAACGAGAAATTCAACATCTGTGTGAACTGATTTGGCCCCACTTTGAAGCGTGGTGTCCCCACGTGGCGGCCTGGTATCGTAAGCATCGCTGGGGAAAGGCTCGATTATCCCCCTAAACTTAGTTTAGATAGATATGCTCTGCTAACCCCTTCTGCGGCTAATCCTGTTTTTGATCTTTTGTTGGGTTACGGGTATGGATCCCGAAGCTTATGAGCAAATGGCAGGCTTGGAAGACCGGCATTGGTGGTTTTTGGGTCGCCGTCACATTCTGAGTCGGGTTATTGGATCCCTGTCGCTTCCCCCCTCTGCTTATATTTTGGAAGCTGGCTGTGGTAGCGGCGGCAACCTGGAGATGTTGTCCAGATTTGGCAAAGTTTGGGCTATGGAAAAGAGTGAAATTGCACTGCCGCTGGCCCAAGCTCGCGGTATTGGGATCGTGGCAGAGGGGGAGTTGCCAAACCGGATCCCCTTTGGTTCTCAACGATTTGATTTGATTGCTTTGCTGGATGTGCTGGAGCATCTGGAGAATGACAAAGAAGCTCTCCTAGCCCTCAGTCAAAGGTTAGCCCTATCTGGCTACTTGGTCATAACCGTTCCAGCTTATCCGTGGTTGTGGAGTTTGCATGATGAGCTTAATCATCACAAGAGACGATATACCCGCGGGCAACTTTTGTCGTTGCTTAAAAGCTCAGGTCTAGAAGTTTATACCCTCGTTTTCTTCAACAGTTTTCTTTTCCCAATCATTTCAGGGATCCGCATAATGCAGAAAGTGCTTCGCCTGAGGGAAAGCCAAGATCTGAAAATGCCGCCGCTTTGGCTCAATCGACTGCTGACGGGTATTTTTGCTGCAGAAGCCTATCTGATACCTAAGTTTTCTCTGCCCTTTGGTGTATCTCTGCTGGCAGTAGCCGGCCCGGCAACGAAATCGTAGTATCCTGTCATCATTGCTGTCCTCAGACTGCACTTTGATCATTGCTTAAACTCTCATGTTTCGACATCCAATGTCTGCAATTCTGGTAGTTTCTACAACAGCCTTTTCCGACGGTACTTAACCCACTCAACAGGGATTTTTATCTCTTGCATGATGAGGATCCCAATTACTTAAAGAACTTATTTTGTGTCAGCAGCATGAAGTCCTTTGAAGCTGGGAAGGGCCGTCAATAGAATTATCTGGTGAGGGCTACCCATTCAAGTTTTGGTCAACACTGATCTTGTCCAATAGCCTCAGATGCACAATCTTTTCTGTAAGATTGTCAACAGTCTTGATGCCGAAGGAGATAACCCTTGGCCGAACGCGGCTATAAAACTCGTCTGGATCTGCATCGTTTGTGGGTGCCCTTGGCCTGTTTTGGCGATGGCCTTTGTATTTGGTTGGCCTTTGGGGCGGGCTACTGGCTGCGCAGCTTGCGTCCTCATCAGCTCTTGCCTTGGGATGTCTACGCGGCCTTGGGATTGTTGACCGCCCTCAGTTATTGGGGCATTCAGGCGGGATTAGGCGGATACGGTGAGTCGAAGCGCTTGTCTCGCTTTGAAGAATGGGCCAGTTTGCTGGTGGGGTTGGGATTGACGTTTGGTTTGGTGCTGGCAGGGGCCTTTTTCGTTCGCTCGGTCTCTTTGTCGCGGCTGGTGGTGGGCTACGCCGGCTTGTTGGCTCTGCTGAGTTTGACTTTGGTACGGGTGGGGTTGCGGCTGGGCATGGGCTGGTTGTGCTCTAGGGGCTACGGTCGGCGGCAGGTCATCTGGGTGGGATCCTGGTCGGTGTTGGCGGAAGTGTTGGAGCGATTGCAGCGATCCCCGCAGTTGGGCTTCCAGGTAGTCGCCTGGGCAGGCGTAGAGCAAGGCTCTTTTGAGGAAGATCCCCCATCTCAAAATGGGGATCCCTGTCAAGATTCATATCCAGTACTAAACACCGCCCGCCCTACCTCTGGCGGGGTTGAGTCTGCCGACAGGACTCTGTCCGGCTCATCCCGAGGAACCCTCTCCTGCTTGTGCAGTCAGCTTGAGCCTTCCTGGTCGGCTCTTGAGCGTCTGGATCTGGTCCATTTGATTGCCTATCTGCAAGCCCACCCAGAAGTGCAGGAGGTGTGGTTTGGGCAACCGGAGCTGGCAACTGCTCCTCTGTTGCTCAGTTTGCAAACATTGTCGGTGCAGGTGCGCTTGGTGCCGGATATCTTAAGTTTTTTAACGGTGAACTTCAGCCTGCAGTCTCTCGACGGGATCCCTCTGCTAACTCTGCGTCAGCCCCCTTTGCGCTACGCCCACAACCGGTTCCTCAAGCGAGCTGTAGACATCCTAGGAGCTTCCCTGGGCCTGATCTTGCTTAGCCCTCTGTTTTTGATTATTGCCCTGCTGGTAGCCTGCACTAGCCCTGGCCCCATCTTGTACTGGCAGGAGCGGGTGAGCTTGGATGGCCGCCGCTTTTGGATTGCCAAGTTTCGCACCATGCGAGTGGATGCTGAGGCAGCCGGCCAGCCGGGCTGGACGCGCCCCGGGGATCCGCGCCGAACCAAGATAGGAGCCTTTTTGCGCCGCGCCAACCTGGACGAGCTGCCCCAACTGTGGAACGTGTTGAAGGGAGAAATGAGCTTGGTGGGGCCTCGCCCAGAGCAGCCCTATTTTGTGGAGCAATTTAGCCAGGAGATCCCCAAGTATCCTGATCGGCATTTGGTGAAAAGCGGCCTGACTGGCTGGGCCCAGATCCACGGCCTACGGGGGGATACCAGCATTGCCCGCCGCACCCAGTATGATCTCTATTACGTGCAAAACTGGTCGCTGTGGCTGGATCTGCGCATCTTGGCCATCACCTTCTGGCAAGGGATCCGCGGACGGCTGGCCGGATACTAGGGGTTAGCGTATGCCATTCTCCCCCCAAGAGCTGCTCTACGAGGGCAAGGCCAAGCGCATCTACCGCACTGCCGATCCCAGGGTTTATCTTTGCCAATACAAAGACGACGCCACGGCCTTCAACGCCCAAAAGCGGGGATCCATCGCCGGCAAGGGAGAGGTGAATTGCACCGTCTCCAGCCATGTGTTTGCCTACCTGGCGCAGCAAGGGATCCCCAACCATTTCTTGGCCCAAACCGGCCCCACCGAGATGCAGGTGCGAGCCTTGCACATCCTGCCTTTGGAAGTGGTGGTGCGCAACCGCACAGCGGGTAGCCTCTGCCGACGGCTGGGCCTGGAGCAGGGCCTTCCCATCGAGCCGCCGCTGGTGGAGTTCTATTACAAAAACGATGCCTTGGGGGATCCCTTGGTGACCCCAGATCACATCCGCCTATTGCAGTTGGCCACGCCGGAGCAGGTGGAGCGCTTGGGATCCCTGGCTTTGGCCATCAACAACCATCTGCAGGCTTTCTGGCGAAGCTGCCGCCTAGAGTTGGTGGACTTTAAGCTGGAGTTTGGCCTGGACGAGAAGGGAGAGATCCTGCTAGCCGACGAGATTAGCCCCGATACCTGCCGTCTTTGGGATCGGGGGGGATCTGAGCCGCGGGTGCTGGATAAAGATCTCTTTCGCTTTGATCTGGGGGATCCGGTGGCTGGCTATCAAGAGGTGTTGCAGCGGGTGCTTCAGGCAGTGGGATCCCAATTCCTTCTCTCCTAGAGGGAGAGGAGCCAGGGGTGAGGGACTATAATCGCCTCAGCGATCCCACTCCTTTAACGCCCGAGCCTCCTTTCGCTTGTCGGGATCCCGCCATGACCTCTCCCCGCCCCCCCTACCCCGGCGAGCGTTTCCGCCGCCAACTGGCCGACCTGCTGAACACCTGGGTGGAGCAGGGGTTGATCGAACCTGCCCAACGGGATCGCCTGCGGGAGTATTACCAACTGGAGAGTTTGCAACGCTCAGCCGGCGGGCGATTTGCCCTGGTGCTGCTGCTGTTTGGCGCAGTTCTGGTGGGCCTAGGGGTGATCTCCTTTGTGGCGGCCAACTGGGCTGCCATTCCCCGCTGGGCAAGAGCCTGGGGGTGCTTGGCCCTCATGGTAGGGCTGCAGGTGGCTGGCTTCCAGGTTTGGCAGCAGGGATCCCAGCGTCTGGGTAGCGCCCTGCTGATAGCCGGTGAACTGACCCTGGGAGCCTGTATTGGCCTGATGGCCCAGTGGGTTCAGCTTGGGGGATCTGCGGCAGGCTTGTTTTGGGCCTGGGGGATGGGCAGTTTGGCCATGGCCTACAGCTTGCGTCACAGCCCCAGTGGTGTACTGGCCTGCCTTCTGCTGGGCTTGGGGATGGTAGCCGACTTCGTGGATTGGGGGACTGTCAACTTCCTCTATCCTTGGTTGACCCTGGGCCTGCTGGTTCCTCTGGCCTATTGGTGTTGCTCTCGCTGGGTTTTTGCCCTGGCCGTGGTGAACTTTGGCCTGGCGTTGCAAGGGTTAGCCGAGCGTTTGGGCAGCTCTTTCCAAGGTTTAACCCTTTTGCATCTGCTTGGTGTTGCAGTTGTGTGGGGGTTGGGTCTGTGGCACCAACGCCATAAGCCTTGGCTAAGCCGGGTTTTAACTGAAGGAAGGGATCCAGAGCTTCCCGGCGAGCTGGAGCAAGGCTTGGATTTGGCCCCGACAGCCCAGAACTTGGCTCTGCTGGGGCTGGGTGTCCTGCTCTATGTCTGGAGCTTTGTCGGGACGTGGGTCGATCTTTCCGAGGATCCCCTCTGGAACGTTGGGGATCCCTGGGCGAGCTTGTCGGCAGTGGGGTTGCTGCTGCTGACGGGCTGGGGCTGGTGGCAGGGTTGGCAGGAGAAGAGATCCCAGCCCGTTTCGTCTTGGCTGAAGGATGCTGCTGTTCTGATTTCTCTGGTTGCCTTGGCGCTTTTGCTGGGGATCGGCAGCGCTGTGCCTTTGAACGTGACGGCAGGAGCAGCCTTGGTCCTCTTTGCCCCCTGGATAGTGACCTTGCTGTTGCTGGGGCTGTCAGCAGTGCTCTGCTGGGAAGGGCTACAGCAAGGGCGGCGGGGGCGCTTCTGGCAGGGACTGTTGGGGCTAACCCTGGTGGTGCTGACCCGCTTTTTCGAGTACCCAACCGGCCTGTTGGTCAAGTCGGTGGTGTTGGTGGCCTGTGGGATCGGGGTGATCTGGATTGGGCTGAAGTTTGAGCGGCGGCTGAGCAGATCCCTTCCCTCGGCGCAGCAGACTTCGAGGAGCTAGGGAGGTAGCCTAACGGCGGGCCTGGGCAAAAATGGCCTGCAAGATCTCGTCGGCCCCCTGCCGTTTTAGCTTTTCCGCCAGGGCTACCCCCACCGCTTCTGGGTCGTTCACGGATCCCGTTTGACTATCGCGGATGAGCCGCCGGCCATCCAGGTCGGCCACCATACCGGTTAGGTGCAGCGCCTCCCCTTGGACTTGGCTGTGAACGCCAATGGGCACTTGACACCCTCCTTCCAAAGCCCGCAGGAAAGCTCGCTCTGCCAAGCAGCGGGCTGTGGCCTCCGCATCGGCCAAGGGTCGGATAAGCTCCAGAATCCGCTCATCTCCCTGCCGACACTCGATTCCCAGGGATCCCTGCCCAACCGCGTACAGAGACACGCTGGGATCCAACACCTCGTGGATCCGGTCGGCTTTGCCCAGACGCTTCAAGCCGGCCACCGCCAAAATCAGGCCATCGTACTCTCCCCGCTCCAGCTTAGCCAAGCGGGTGTTGAGGTTGCCCCGCACATCCTTAAAGTGCAAGTGGGGAAAGGCATGGCGCAGTTGGGCCAGCCGCCGCAGCGATGAAGTGCCGATCACCGTCCCCTCTGGCAGGGTGGCCAGTCGGTAATCCCGGAACTTTTCCCCCACCACCAAAGCATCCAGGGGATCCTCCCGCCGCGTGATCGCCCCCAACACCAAGCCCTCCGGCAGGCGGGTGGGTAAGTCTTTAAGGCTGTGTACCGCCAAGTCGCTGCTGCCGTTGAGCAGGCTAACCTCCAATTCCTTGGTAAAGAGACCTTTGTCTCCAATTTTGGCCAGGGCTACATCCAGGATGATGTCTCCCTGGGTGGAGAGAGTGTTGAGCTCCAGAGGTAATCCCGGATGGTGTTCTTGCAACTGACCCATCACCCACTGGGTCTGGACCAAAGCCAACTCGCTTTTTCGAGAGGCAATCCGCACCGGCTTGGTGATCCCAGCAGAGGGCTTGGAAGGGGTCGAGGCCCGTTCGCTCATGGCTGCCGCAAAAAAGAACACTGTCTCTCACGCTAGCCGAATCTGTGCCAGGGCAAGGCGGCGGCCTTTAAGATCCTTAACCAAAATTGCAGTTTCCCGAAATCAAGACTTTACCGCAGGGATCCCAGCCGGTAGGATAAGTAGATGGATTCTCCGGCTCAGCGGGGGAGGATCCGGTCTGTCAAGCTCCTCTTCCCCAACCCCAGAGCTTTTGAGGGGAGCTTTCTACAATGGGCACAAGCCCCTGGTTTGGTTGGTCGTCTGCCTGGATGAGTCTTATGGAAGAAAACAACGTCAGCAACGGCACTCAATTACTGCTCAAACGCAACATTCCCGTTAAGGTGGTGGTCACACCCCTTTGGAAAAAGGAAATGCAGGAGCAATTAGAGCGGCAGATCGAAGCCACCGATGCTCAGATGCAACAGCTGGAGTTTCAGGGCAAGCGGGCTATTGCCGAACTGGAGAAACAGAGCCCCAACCCCAACAGCCCCCAAGTGCTCCAACAGGTGGAAGCGGTGAAAAGCCGCGTGAACGAGCAGAAAATCCGCCTCTTGGATCAGAAAAACCAATTGTTGCAGCAGATCAACCAACTGAGCACCCTGGAGCTTAACCAAGAAGTGCTGCAGGGCAATGTGGAGAGCTTCTTCCGAGTCCAAAAAGGAGACAACCTGATCCAGAAAATGCAGGTCGAGATCCTTCTGGAAGATGGGGTGATCAAAGAGATTCGCGGTAACCCATAGGCTACTCACCCCCTTGCCGGAGAAGCGGCAGTCGGGATCCCCAATTTTTCTCGCCTGTAGGTTCTCGAGAACTCCGTTTCGCCAACACAATGGGTGACAATAGGTAACAACCTCTTAACAGCCTTTGGGTTAACGCTCGCACAGGCTGGCGAGGTTGGGTAACATTGCCGCCCGGGGGAGGATTCCCATGTCTGAGTTCGTCTGGTCAGAGCCAGAGCCTCTCGAGGATCTTCATCTTCCCGATTGGTTGCTCACCTCAGCCCAGCGCCGCCGTCTCAAGGCTCTGCTGGTTCTGGCCATGGTGTGGGGGTTGGTCAGCCTGATGCATGTGGTGCCGACGGCCCGTTGGATCACCGTTGGTTTGGCCACGTTCATGGTGATCCACATTAGCCGCTTATTTCGCCTGCAACCGGCGACCTCCCTGCCCCCTCTGAGACTTCCTCCTGCCGCTGCGACCCGCCGGGATCCCAGGTCAACAGATAACAGCGATGACCCTAACAACAATGACTCTGTCCTGCCAATGCAACGGGATGGGCAGAGCGGGCTTTCTGAGTTGGGCGGGCTGGCCTTGCCCCGTGTGGCTGTGTTGATCCCGGCCAAGAACGAGAGCGCAGTACTCCCGCGTCTGTTGCACAGCTTGACCCAGCTCCGTTACCCCACCAGCCATCTGGAGCTGTGGGCCATCGACGACAACAGCAGCGATGCCACCCCTGACGTTCTGCGGGAAGCCCAAAAGTGGATCCCCCATCTGCGGGTTTACCGGCGGCAGCCGGGGCGGGGCGGGGGTAAGTCCGGCGCCCTCAACGAGGTACTGCCCCTCACCCAAGGGGAGATCATCCTGGTCTGCGATGCCGATGCTGTGGTGCCTTCGGATTTTCTTGCCCGCACTCTGCCCTTGTTTGTTCAAGTGGGAAGCCTGCGCAGCCGTTTCAGCAGACGGACGGTAGGCGCTGTCCAGGTGCGCAAGGCCCTGAGCAACCCCAACGTCAACTTCTGGACTCTGGGGCAGGTGGCGGAAATGGCCTCTGATGCTTACTTCCAGCAGCAGCGCGTGGCTGTGAGGGGCATTGGCGAGCTACGCGGCAATGGCCAACTGGTGCGGCGAGATGTTTTGGAAAAGTGCGGCGGCTGGAACGAGGCCACCCTCACCGACGACTTGGATCTCACCTTTAAGCTGCACCTGGCGGGCGTAGATATCGCCTTTCTGCCAGAGCCGGCCATCGTCGAAGAAGGGGTCACCTCTTGGAAAAGCCTCTGGCACCAGCGCTGCCGCTGGGCGGAAGGGGGCTACCAGCGCTATCTCGACTACTGGCCAGGGATCCTCAGTCGCCGCATGGGGATGGCCAAAACAGTAGATCTCTGGGCCTTCTTTATTTCTCAGTACTTGCTGCCGATGGCCTTGGTTCCCGATACCCTCTGGGTGCTGTTGACGGGCCACTCCTCGGTGCTGCTCCCCTTGAACGCTCTGGTGATGGGCTGCCTGACGGTGGCTTTTTACCGGGGGCTACGCCAGGTGGAGGGCTTGCGCGGACGGCGACTTTGGTGGCACACCGCCCTGGGCTTGGTCTACATGCTCCACTGGCTGCCGGTTATGATCGCCACAACCGCTCGCATGTGTGTACAGCCCAAGCGCCTAAGGTGGGTGAAAACTGTTCATCACGGCGCTTGAGGTCAGCAAGTTGGATCCAATCCTGCTATCCTAGTCAAGCACCTGCTCACGCCCTGCTCGACCATGGCCCGCCTCTACTACGACACCGACGCCAACCTGGAGCCTTTGGCCGATAAAACCGTTGCCATCATCGGCTATGGCAGCCAAGGCCACGCCCACGCCCTCAATTTGCGCGATAGCGGTGTCCAGGTCATCGTTGGCCTTTACCCTGGCAGCCCTTCCTGGCCCAAAGCCGAGCAAGACGGCTTAATGGTCAAAACGGTGGCGGATGCTGCCGCCGCCGCCGATTGGGTAATGGTTTTGCTGCCCGATGAAGTGCAAAAGGCCGTTTTCCAGGGCGAAATCCGTCCCCACCTGCAGCCGGGGAACGTGCTCCTCTTTGCCCACGGCTTCAACATTCACTTCGGGCAGATCCAGCCGCCGGCAGACGTGGATGTCATCATGGTTGCCCCCAAAGGCCCTGGGCACTTGGTGCGGCGCACCTACCAAGCGGGGGAAGGGGTGCCCTGCCTGTTTGCCGTCTATCAAGATGCCTCGGGAATGGCACGGGAGCGGGCCATGGCCTATGCCAAAGCCATCGGTGGCACGCGGGCCGGCATTTTGGAAACCACCTTCCGGGAAGAGACCGAAACCGACCTCTTTGGCGAGCAGGTGGTGCTCTGCGGTGGGCTGACGGCTCTGATCAAAGCGGGGTTTGAAACCTTGGTGGAAGCGGGCTACCAGCCGGAACTGGCCTACTTCGAGTGCCTGCACGAGGTGAAGCTGATCGTGGATCTCATTGTCGAGGGGGGCTTGGAGAAAATGCGCCACAGCATCTCCAACACGGCAGAATACGGCGACTACACCCGTGGCCCCCGCATCATCACGGAGCAAACCCGCGCTGAAATGAAACGGATCCTCGCCGAGATCCAAAGCGGCCAATTTGCCCGTGAGTTTGTCTTGGAAAATCAGGCCGGCAAGCCGGGGTTCACAGCGATGCGGCGGCGCGAGGCCGAACACCCCATCGAACAGGTGGGCAAGGAGCTGCGGGCCATGTTTAGCTGGCTAAAGAAATAGTCGGGTATCTGGAGCTAAGTGTAGGCCGTCTCTGTGCTGGATCTGAAGCTGCTGCGGGATCGCCCTGAACAAGTACGCCAAGCCCTGCAAAATCGCCGGGCCACAGTCGATCTGGACGGGATCCTGCAGTTGGATCGGGAGCGGCGGCAGTTGGAGACCCGCAAGGGATCCCTGCAGGCTGAAAGCAACAGTCTCGGCAAAAAAGTCGGCGAGATCCTCCGCCAGGGGGCGGATCCCCAGGGCCCCGAAGTGGCTGCCCTACGGCAGCGGGGGGTGGATCTCAAGGCCGAGATCGCCCAACTGGAGCAGCGGGAACGAGAGCTGGAAGAGGAGATTCGCGCTCGGCTGCTCACCCTGCCCAATTTGCCCCTGCCCAGCGTGCCAGTTGGCCGAGATGAGGCCGACAATGTAGAGGTGCGCCGCTGGGGTGAGGAGCTAAAGCCGGCCCATCCTGTCCTTCCCCATGACGAGATTGCCGAAAAACTGGGGTTGCTGGAGATTGGCCGTGCGGTCAAAGTGGCCCAAAGCCGCTTTGTGGCTATGGTAGGGGCGGGCGCGGCCCTGGAACGGGCTTTGATTGCCATGATGCTGGAGCGCCACATTGCAGCCGGCTACACCGAGGTGATCCCACCCTTTTTGGTCAACAGCGCCGCTTTGCAGGGGACGGGGCAGTTGCCCAAGTTTGCCGAAGACAGCTTTCGCTGTGCTGACGACGACCTGTGGCTGATCCCGACGGCGGAAGTTCCCCTTACCAATCTGTACCGGGATGAGGTAATCCCTGCGGAGTCCCTCCCTCTCTACTTCTGTGCTTACACCCCTTGTTTTCGCCGTGAGGCGGGCAGCTATGGCCGCGACACCAAGGGGCTGATCCGGTTGCACCAGTTTCAAAAAGTGGAGCTGGTCAAGGTCACTCGCCCAGATCAATCGGAAGCCGAACACGAGAAGCTGGTGCAGGATGCCGAGGCCATCTTACAGATGCTGGAGCTGCCCTACCGGGTGGTGGAGCTGTGTAGCGGCGATTTGGGCTTTGCGGCAGCCCGCTGCTTTGACTTGGAGGTGTGGTTCCCCTCCCAAAATCAATACCGCGAGATCTCCAGTTGCTCCAACTGCTGGGACTTTCAGGCCCGCCGTGCTAACCTGCGCTACAAAGAAGCCGGCCAGAAAGGCACCCAGTTTGTCCACACCCTGAACGGATCTGGCTTGGCGGTGGGGCGCTCTCTGGCTGCCCTGCTGGAAAATCACCAACAGCCGGATGGCTCGATTCGCATTCCCAAGGCGCTGCGTCCCTTTCTCAGCTCCCGCTTTCTCTCGGAAGACGGGATCCTCATTCCTGCTGCCTGAGCTCAAACTCAACAAGATTGGATTGAGATGCTCCTGCCCAGATAGGCGGGTGTTCCCATCTTTTCTCCGACGACGGAGAATTGCAAGCTGTCTCACGGCAGTTTTTTGAAACCTCTGAAATGAACAACCTTGACCTGCCCCCGGCTCTAAAGGGCGAGGATCCCTAACACTTCACAGAGACGATCCACGTGACGGTAGCCTCAATCTTTAGGGTCATTTCAAGTTAGGTTGAGACACTTCCCAAGTGCTCTGCGGTACCGCTTCCGCTATGCAAAAGGGGAGAGGAGCTAGGAAGCAATGCATTCCTACCTTCCTGCCGGGCTGTCCTTCCGCTCAAGATTTGCCCTTGAGGCGATCCAACTCAGCTTGCAATTCGGCGATCTTCTGGCGCAAACGGGCCGCTTCTGAAAGTTCGATGGCCGTGCCTGCCTCGCCCTCGGCATTGCTAATGTCGTCGATGGTGATCTTGCGGGGACCGGCAGTTTGTCTGTCTTCTCCCTTGCGGTTGGCGTTGGCGGCGATGGCATCCATGTAAGCCCGCGCCTCTTCAGCGGTCATCGCCCCCCGCTCCACCAGCTCGTCCACCAAAGCTTGCGCCTGCTTGCGCAACTCCATCAGACGGATACCCGCTTTGCTGGCCACCTTGGCAGCATTATCCGCCGCCACAGCCGCCAAACCCATGCCGAAGTAAAAGGCTTTTTGAGCCCAGTTGGCGAGGGGATTGTCTGTTTCGGACATAGTGTAATGCGCTGCTAGGGCAAGGAGGAGAGAACCCAGCAGAGAGAAGTAGGGCTGCAAAGGGCGACCCGGGTTGACGCGCCTGCTCAGAGCATCCCGTGGTGCTGCTATCTTCCGATCCTGACACGGTTTGGGCGTCGGAGCTGCACGGACCCAGGTCTTCCAGTAGCCTAGCATTTTTCCCCTCTGCCCTGCTCGGCTTTCTTGGGCAACAGATGGGTTTCTCAGGGGGCTAGGGAGTTTCAGGCGGCTCCAGATAAACAGGGATCCGCTCTACGGCTGTATCGCTGCGCTGCACCTCCTGTTCCTGAACTTGAGGAAGGGTTACCGGCAGGGTAACCGGTTGAGCAACAAAACAACTGGCCACGGGCAGCGCTTGCTCCAGTTCGTCCAGAGGGCGGGGGATCACTGCCACCGCGTGCAATTCCCCAATGCGCTCTGCTTCGTACATGCCGGCATCGATGGCAATGGCCACGTTGGCCACTGTACCGCGGATAATGGCCGTACATAGGCCATCCCCAATGGTCTCGTAGGCCGCCAGTTGGACATCCGCGGTTTTGAGCATGACATCGGCAGCTCCCACCATTGCCGGGAAGCCGCGAGTTTCCAGCAGGCCCACGGCCAAGTTACTGAGGCGGCTGTAGCCGCGGTTTTGTGCCAGTTGAGACAGCTTGCTGCTGATCGGCAGTACCACTTCCAAGTTGGGCAGGGGGCGCGGGATCACCAAACTGGAGATCTCCTCTTGGTCAAACTGGCGGGCCAGCTCAATGCCCTCCTCAATGGCAATGCGCACATCGGCAATTCCCCCCCGCACAATGGCTGTGCAGTAGCCCCCCGAGGTTTTCTCAAAGCCGATCAGTGTCACGCCTGCCGACTTGGTCATAGCGTCGGCAATGCGCACGATGACCGGAAAGCTGCGCGTCTGAATCAGGCCCAGGGAGGTTGACATCGGCATCCTAACTACTCACGCCAGTTTAGCCATTAGAGCCGGCTATCCCCAGAGGAGAGCACCTGTCGATGGGGATAAATCTTGCTCAAGAGGCGATCCAATTCCCAATGGCCAGGGATCCCATTGAGCTTATGGGTTTTGGTCTCTGGGGAGTCGGATTTTTCTTGGTGCCAACGGCGGGTTTGCTTTTCAACATTGGCCACCGGAGAACTGGGTGGGGGAGACGGCTCAGGCGACATCTCTGGAGCCATTTCCACTGCCGCCGGCGAGGGTTCTGCCGGGGTGAGCTTGCTGCCGCCCGCCTCCTGGAGATCGAAACCATAGGTGGGATCCCCGATCAGCGAGCCGGGGGGAATAACCGCTTGGCTGAGCACCGAACAATTCAGCACCGTGGTTTCCGAGCCGATGCAGGCATTTTTGCCGATGGTGCCCTGCCCGATCACCAGCACCCCCATTCCCAAGGTTGCGCCCGCCTCCACGATGAGGGATCCCCCACAGGCGTGCAGAACGGATCCCATGCCGATACACGCGCCGCGCTCGATGTAGATCCGACAGCCGGGGTTAGCCCGCAGCAGCACCCCTGCCCCAATCCCCACCCCAGCTTCCACCTGCACCTCACCACTGACAAAATAGCGAGTTTCGCCGTTTTGGCCGAGCAAGGTGCGGAGCGTCATGGAGTTGGGCAAAGTAGAGGCCAACAGGGTGCTCCTCATCGCTGGGGGGTTGGACTTGAACCAACAGAGGTCAAAAAAAGCTGGGATCCCTCAAGGGGTTTGGATGATCTGCTCCAGCACTCGCCGTTTGGCCTTGGGATCGATCCCCAGCAGGCGAACGTATTCTCCCTGGTGTTCCGCCAGGCAGGCTTCTAGAGCCGCCACCACTTGGGGCACTTGGGTGGCCTCGATGGGGCTACAGCTTTGCCAAGAAGAGGTGCGAAAACGGCGCTTGTCCGCATGTTCGGTGCCGATGCGGTAGCCTTGGCTGAGCAACTGCTGCACCTGAGCCACCACCTCGGCATTGAGGCGGGTGCCAGAAGGGGATCCCTTGGGGGCAGAAGCAGGAGCCGCGGCAGCAGCAGCAGATTTTCCGCTAGGGGTTTGGATTATGCGCTCATAGACCCGCCGTTTGCCTTTGGGATCGATCCCCAGCAGGCGCACATATTCTCCCTGGTGCTCCGCCAGGGCAGCCGTCAGCTTAGCCAACACCTCTGGCCCGCGGGTGGCGCGAATGGCCGGCCCACTCTGCCAGGAAGAGGTTTTGAAGCGGCGCTCGTCGGCATATTCGTAGCCGATGCGATAGCCCTGAGCCAGCAGCCGATGCACCTCCTCCTGCACCTCCAGATCCAGGCCGGCACTGCCCCCTGCCGCAGGAGCCGTATCTGCCACCACGCCGGTTCCTGCAGGACTGCTGCTCACCTGGCCTTGCGGGGTTTGAATGACCTTCTCCAGCACCCGCCGTCTGCCTTTGGGATCGATCCCCAACAGGCGCACATATTCTCCCTGGTGCTCTGCTAGGGCAGCCTGAACAGCGGCCAGGATCTCCTGCGGCTGACCGCTCAAATTGCTCAAGGTCTGCCAAGAAGAGGTGCGGTAGCGGCGGGCATCAGCCACCTCCAGGCCAACGCGATACCCCTGCGCCAACAAAGTCCGGATCTCCTCCTCCAGCCCTGAGCCAGAGCGAGAGCCGACCGCCCCAGAACTCGGGGCAGCGGCTGCCGAGACGCGGCTGGGCATCCCAGAAACCAGCGCCGGCCCATCGGGGGTTTGGATGATTTGCTCCAGCACCCGCCGTTTAGCCTTGGGATCGATCCCCAGTAGGCGCACATATTCTCCCTGGTGCTCCGCCAGGATGGCCCCCAGCGATCGCACCACCTCCGCCTCGTGGGTGCTGGCGATTGGGCTTTCGCTTTGCCAGGAAGAGGTTTTGAAGCGGCGAGCATCGGCATACTCTAGCCCCACGCGATAGCCTTGGGCCAACAGGGCACGAATTTGCTCCACCACCTCCGGCTTGAGAGGGGATCCGCCGCCGTTCCGGCCATTGCCGCGATGGGAAGAATGAGTCATGGGTGCCGTCTCCGTAGCCGTTGAGTTAGAGGTGCGCTGCAGTTCGTTGCGGATGGGAGCGATACAGACGAGGTTTTCGCTGCACTGGTAGCCCTCTCGCAGGGCTTGGTTGATGCCGATCACGTGTTGGGCAAACTTGGCATCGCTATCCTGGACGTCGGGCAGCCGGTCGGCCTCGGCCTGGGTGGTGATGATGGATCCAGAAGGCACGTACTTGCCTGGGGGGATCTCCACATCCTGGATCAGGCAATGCAACATGATGATGCAGCCATCCCCAACCCGAGCGTTGAACACCGTCGAGCGGAAGCCAATAAAGCAGTCGTTGCCCACGTAGGCCGGCCCGTGGATTAGAGCCATGTGGGCGATGGAAGTATTTCTGCCGATCCAAACGGAGTAGGGTTGGCCGTCTTCTCCTATCACCCGCCCCTGTTCCAGGCCGTGGATGACCACCCCATCCTGAATGTTGGATCTGGCGCCAATGTGGAAGGGGGATCCCTCGTCAGCGCGAATGGAAGTTCCCGGGGCGATCAGCACCTCCGCTTCCACCCGCACATCCCCAATGAGGTTGGAGAAAGAATGCACGTAGGCCGTGGGATCGATCTTGGGCTCCGCCAGTCGGCGAGACCAGGGCGTTGGCGGTGCAGCATAGGTGTGAGCAGGCATAACCGTGAGCCTCTAGAACGCAGTAGGGCGGACAAGGGCAGCAAGAGAGATGAGAAGGGAAGGGATCCCAGCTAGCGTTGATCGCGCTTGTTGTAGAGAGAGCGACCGCCAACGCTGACCGTATCGATAATCGCCATCACCACTGCATCCAGCGGGCGAGTCTGGTTTCCTTGCGGCTGGCGAGCGGCACTGCCTTGGCTAACCAGCACCCACTCGTCAATGCCGGCCCCCACCGGATCGGCAGCCACAGCGTAATCGGGTTGCGGCTGGCCCTCGAGATCGACGTACTGCACCAACAAAAACTTCACGCCCGTCAAGCTGGGATCCTTTTGAGTGCTGGTGACGGTGCCCCGCACAATGGCAATACGCATCAGGGACGGGTGAAGGGACGGATGGCATTTACCCCTTCGCGGAACTGAGCCACATCCTCGGTGTAGCGAATGGGCAACACGTACTCCAGGTTTTCGTGGGGACGGGCGATAATGTGCCAAGACAACAACTGGCCGCCGTTCACCCGCTTCACCGAGTCAATGCCGGCAGCCACCGAGGCTTGCACCTCCGAGACATCCCCCCGCACGATCACGGTGACCCGACCGCTGCTGATTTTCTCGTAACCCACCAGGGTAACGCGGGCTGCCTTGACCATGGCGTCGGCAGCTTCTACCACTGCCGGGAAGCCCAGGGTTTCGATCATTCCAACTGCAATAGCCATAGGTACTCCTTACGCTGAAAGTGAAAGTGGGGTGCGAACTTTCTGGGGTGCGAACTTTACTGAAGTGGGGACTAGGTGCGGAACTGCTCTACCGCCTCGGTATAGCGGATGGGCAACACAAACTCCAGGTTCTCGTGGGGACGGGCAATGATGTGGTGGGAGAGAATCTCACCCCCGCTCACCCGCTTGGCAGACTCCAAACCGGCAGCCACCGAGGCTTGCACCTCCGAGACATCCCCCCGCACGATCACGGTGACCCGACCGCTGCCGATTTTCTCGTAACCCACCAGGGTAACGCGGGCCGCCTTGACCATGGCGTCGGCAGCTTCTACCACTGCCGGGAACCCGCGGGTCTCGATCATTCCAACTGCAATAGGCATATCAACTCTCCACTTTTGAACACACTCAGTTCCTGAACGTTGTCGAACCCAGCAACAAGGCAAATTGATCTCGCTTATTGGGTTCGCTCATGCAATCTCCTTTCGATTTCATCAGAGAGATCCTCTGCCCAAATCTCGATTGACAGCTTTTCCCGGCGACACCTACCCCAGCCACCAGAGACCCCCCTCTGAGGGGAGAAGGCTCTGAGCCACAGACCTCCGACTGAAGTCAGAACAGGTTGTAGGAGCCATCAGGGTTAACCGCAACTGTCACTCAGGCGGGCAAAGCTGCCAACTCTGAGCTAAGTCCACATCTTTCTTGTACACAATCGATCATACAAAATCGATTAGGACGACTCAGAGAAGGGATCCCCGACTTAACAAAATGATATCCCTATTTAATCCTGGACGAAAATCAATATTTTTAATTAGCACGATAGCTTTTTATTAAGAGAGGCAAAAATGTTGTCAGCTTAAAAATAATTCTTGATATCTTTTCAACTTTTGTCGTTATCGGCGCAGTGAGGGGGGCACTTCCAGGCCGTGGGCTTCCATGAGGTCGGCTTGGCCCATCAGGTGGGCCGGGGATCCCTGGGCCCAGATCCGCCCTTGATCCAACAGGATGACCTGATCGCACACCTCCAGGATCAGCTCCAGATCGTGGGAAGCCAGCAGAAAAGTGTGGGCGGCCTGTTGCAAAAAAACTATCAACCGGCGCCGGGCTCGCAAATCGAGGTTGGCTGTCGGCTCATCGTAGAGCACCAACTGGGGCTGCATCGCCAGGATCCCGGCAATGGCAACCATGCGCTTTTCCCCACCAGAGAGGTGATGGGGGGGACGATCGGCCAAATGGAGGGTGCCGGTCATCTGCAGGGCGGCCTGAACGGCAGCCGCAATCTCCGCCTCAGGACGGGCCAAATTGCGCAGTCCGAAGGCCACATCTTCGGCCACCGATGGGGCAAACAGTTGGTCGTTGGGATCCTGAAACACCAACCCCACCTCAGGGAGAAACTGGCCGGGCCGCAGCGGCTGGCCAAACAAACTCACCTGGCCAGAGCAGGGGGGCAACAGGCCGCAGAGGGTGAGGAACAGGGTAGTTTTACCCGCGCCATTGGGGCCGATCACCCCCAGATGTTGCCCAACCTCGACCCGTAGATCCAGCCCTTGCAGCACCGGCGGATGACCGGGATAAGCTGTCCACAATTGGTTCACCTCCACCGCCGGCACCGGGTTCATAGCAAAGCTAGGGCATCCGCACGTCTTTCCAGCGCTCCTGGGTGGCCGTGGGGGTAAGTTGCAAGGTGGGCACACTGGGGCTGGTCAGGTCAATCTGGACGATGTCGTCGGGCGTACACTCGCAGTAGCGGCGCAGATCCCGCATTTGGTTGAGGGTCTGAATTTGCAAGGGCAAGCGGTCGGAAATCGGCCCCAGGTAGACGTTGCCCAGCTCAGTATGCAGGGTAATTCCCGCTCCAGATTGCCAATCCACTGCCCTAATCTGGATTTCGGATTGCTGCAAAGCCTTGAGCAACAGCGCCCATTGGTCTGGGGTGTGGTTCTCCCAGCCCAGCAGCTCCAGCTCAGGCCAAGACGCGGGGGAACGGTAGGGATCCGGAGACAGCCAGTTGCCCTGGACATCCACCCAGCCCATCTGGTCGCCCCATCGCGCCCGCGCAACAGGTTGCCGTTCTCGCACCTGGACGATTACCCCCACCGGCAGCAGCCGTCGCTGCACCTGGACGCTTTCGATGGGAGAGGGGCGGGTCGGGGATCCCAGCAAAGCCCTTTCCAAAACAGCCGGTTGCACCTGCCAAATGTTGAGGGGATACTGCAGGGGCAATTGTGCCCGTATCCAGGCGGGATCGACCCAGTGGGCACCCTTTACCTGAATCTGTTCTGGCTGACGAATTTGCCAGTGGGGCTGCCGTAGGCCCAGCACCAGCAGCGTCAGGAGGGCTATCGAACTGGTCAAGCGCCAGGATCCCTGCCAGAATCGGCTGCGCCGTTGCCGACGCAAAAGCCGCCTGCGCTGCAAAAGTTGTTCACGGGTGGGAGCAGCCAGAAGCGCCATGGATCCCCCTTCACCCCATCACGGGGTATGCAGATGGGGAACATTCCGTGCTTCTACTCAACCCGCCATCTCCTGAACCTGATCCGCCCGCAGCCAAACCGTAGGGGTGGGAACAGCCCCAAACTTAATCTGCAGGTAGTCACCTTTGATATCCACGACTTCTCCGGGGGTCTCGAAAACGTAGTTGGGAATAAAAGAATCGCTTGCCTGCGCTTCTAAGCTACCCTCCAGTTTCTCGCGGATAGCCCGCACCAAGGTGCCTCGCTTAATCGCCATTGCTCCTCCTCAAGTTCAGTCGCGGATTAGTCGGCTCGATAGCAGTTGTATCACGCCTGCCGCTGCCGTGAAGAAGAAAGCTGGGATCCAGCCTCTGGTTGGCTCTGACAGGGATCAACCTGAATTTGGCTTATTTGCGTTTTAGGCTGCGGGCCATATTGCGGAAGGTATCCATGTCCGATCCCCCCTGACGGCGTGGGCTTGCTCCGCTGCTGCTTGAAGCGGAGGATCCCTGCTCAGCAGCAGTTTCAGGAGTTTTGGCTTGCTCTGTGGACAACTTAACTTTGCTGAGGGAAGAGACCTGCTCCACCACCTCCACCTTCTCCTTGCTGCCGAAATCCTGGAAGGTGTGCTTCACGATCCTGGGGGTGCGCATATACTCGATGTTGCCAAGGGTTTTGGCTTCATCTGGGTCGAGAAAAAAAGTATTGTCGTTTTTCGCTTTCTTTGGGGTTGGCTTAGCAACAGTTTCCGGTGAGGACGTGGCCGCAGCTTTGCCGCGCGAGCCGAAAAAGCGCTTGAAGATGCCTACCATGGTCGTTTTGCCTGCAATGGGAAGGAAGTTGAGCCGGATCCCTAGGCACTGATATTGGCCACCCGCCCTTGGCAAGGTGAGGGCCAGGCCCGGTCATGAAATAATGTTAAGCCAACTTAGAGCACCCTGCCCTCCGGGGCAGAAGGGTTTCTGGATCCCGCACCTCAGAGGGAGAGAGCATGCCTCTAACCCCCAAAACCCTGAACTTTGCTGAATTTACTGAGCTTTAGGCGGTTTGGCAAAAGTCATT
>NZ_JANSIG010000038.1:0-26672 GCF_047461975.1 Synechococcus sp. R55.3
GGTAGTAATCCGTACTGAACATATTATACATTATTTTCAGTATAGTTGAGCTTATTATTGACTAGAGTCATGCTCCTTCGCTACGCAATGCTCAGGCGGCTGGTCTGAGGCTGGCTTATTCTGACCCTTGGCCCGCAGATCCGACGCCCCCGACAGATGTTGAGACGGGTCTGGAGTGGCTGGTGAAAAACTCTGGGCAAGTTTTACCGGGTAGTTTCACCACCTCTATCCCTATGGTGCTCCGCACCGCCGAGGCGACTGGCTGGGCAGGAGTATCCAACTCGGCAGAACAGAAGGGGTTGACCGCCTAATCTTCGTCTTCATCTTCTTCGTCATCTCCGTCTTCCCATTCCTCATCGAGATCCAGCAGCAGGGCATAGAGCTGATCAAAAAGCTCTGGCGGCTCATCGGGGGTGAGCAGGTAGGGATCCCCTTCGTCAGGCAGAGCGGCGAAGAGCAAAACGGGATCGAGGGGGGTAAAGATGCCGTATTTCTTCTCTTGGTAGAAAAAGGTAGCTAGCAGTTGAAACTCCTGGGCATCTTCCTCGCTCTCGCCCAGCTCGAAAACATCTTCCTCTTCGACTGGGGGCAATTCCCCCTGAACCGTGAGGATGTCGAAGCCATTTTGCTGCAAGGTGAGGTTCAACTCCCCCAAGACAGCCTGGATGGTGGGCAGGGCAGCCTGTAGCTCTTCGGGATCCGGCTCGTCCAGGATCCCTTCCATGTTGGCATCGCCGTTCACCGCTTGGCTGGGTTCTTCTTCCCCTTCCCAAACCAGCACTTTGATCACAGCATCAACGGGAGTCACCAGAGCATAGGTCTGCTCGTCGATGACCACCTGCCGCAGGATCTCGCACTTGAGAGGCTGGTTTTGCTCGTCGCGGAGCACCAAGGTTTCATGGGATCCAGTCATTGAAAACAGCCCAGGGTAGAAAAGACGGGGGTGTACAGAAGCTCATTCTCCCATGTTCTGCCCCCCTGCAATGCTGAGGGATCCCTTCCAGGCCCACCGGCAGAACTCTATGCTTCGGCTTCTTGTTCTGCTTGGGTTAAGGCTTCCAGGGCCAACAAAATCTCTTCTTCTCGGCGGGCGTAGGTTTCTTCGTCAATTTCTCCCAAATCCAGCTGAATTTGCAGGGCTGTCAGTTCTTTTTGCAGGTTTTCTTTGCTATCCAGCTGCGCTTCGGCGCGTTCTTGGATCTGCTCTGCTAGCCAAAGCAAACTTTGGGCCGGCCAAGTCAACAATTGCCAAACCATCCCAGCCCCCCTAAAGCAGATGATGAGTCTTCGTAATTCTATCAATTTTTTTATCAATTTGGATTCTCAGGTGGCCATTGCCCCGGCCTAGCCGTGAAACTTTTTGTTCCCTTCCTCCCCAAGCTGGAAAGACTGGGACACGCACGAAGCGCCAGGGGAAACACTGGCTATTGGTGCTCAGGCAAGTCCTAGCCGCGAAGACTAATCCTCTCGCTGGTGCTTCTCGATCCACTCCATGAGCTCCCCCTCGGAATGGGTACACAGGCGCTCTCCCGTGATTGGGTCTTGGACAGACCACCAGACCATGCCGCTGCCATCTACCCACTGCCGCACCCGCAGTTCATCGCAGGCCGCCAAGACTGCCTTCAGGCTCTGCCAAAGGTGGCGCAGTCCTCTGAAGAGCGCTGAAGAGAAGGGATCCCTGCCGCCGTACTCGGCTGCCAGCTGCCGCTCTTCTTGTTTCAGCAGCTCCATCAAGCGGGTGTTGTTGGCCGCCCTAGCTGCTTCCAAACGACGGGCCAGGGAGGCTGCTATGTTTTGGCGATGGCGGGCCAGGAGACTTGTCCCCCTCATTTCAGCGATTGCACTCATAAGGCTGCTCTACATACCAGTACCTCTACACGATCAATCCTACCAAAAAATCTGTAGTCAAGGATACGAAAAGTGCAAAACCATCGGTCCTGCACGCTAACGTGCGGGATCCGATCCCAGTGCCCTGCCTGGGAGCTGCCGGAAGTTAATCCAACAAGGGGCCACCTGAGCAGCTCAGATCAATCGGCGGCTTCCCCGGACGGATTTAACGGGGGCTAATCCACAGGCAGCAAATTCAAGCGGAGCGGCAACCGGAGTTTTTCCGCGTCTTGCAGGAAAAAATGCTTGCAAGCCTACTTCCACGGAGCTGCCACAACTCGGAACGAGCCGACCAAAACAGCTTAGGCAGGAGGTGGAGAGGAAAAGGATGGGGGACTATCAACTTCAATGTAGCCTAACCCTCTCTTCTGGACGATGGTCCGTAGCTCCTGAATCAACTTTTGATCTTGGGAAGCGGTACGTGCTCCTGACTCGGCAGCCCACGCTTTCAAGTCTTGAATCTGGTCGCGGGCGATGGCGGCCAGGGGAACGGTTTGGCGAATGGCGCCGAGAATATCCTCCTGGGTAAACTCGCGGGGCGGATCCTGGTTGAAGGCCATGTGCATGGCATCGTAGATGGTCTGCTCAATTTCTGCGCCGCTGAAGTTTTCGCTGGCCATGGCCAGCTCAGGGTAGGCAAAATCCCGCACGCGGTTGGGCCGCAGCCGCTGGATGTGGACTTGGAAGATCTCCTCCCGCTCCCGTTGGTTGGGCAAATTGACGAAGAAAATTTCGTCAAACCGGCCTTTGCGCAGCAGCTCGGCCGGCAAGATGCGGACATTGTTGGCGGTGGCAACAATAAAAACGGGTTTGGTTTTTTCCTGCATCCAGGTGATCAGGCTGCCGAAGACCCGCTTGCTGGTGCCCGAATCCCCTGAAAACTCGCTGTTGACGCCGCCAAAGGCTTTATCCAACTCATCAATCCACAACACACAAGGGGCCATGGCTTCGGCAATTTGGATCATCTGGCGCACGCGGCTTTCGCTTTCGCCGACGATCCCGCCGAAGAGTCGCCCCACATCCAGCCTGAGCAAGGGCATGCGCCACTCGCGGGCTATGGTTTTGGCACATAGAGACTTGCCGGTGCCCTGGATCCCGGCCAGCAAAATGCCCTTAGGACTGGGCAAGCCATAGGCACGGGCCTGGGCACTAAAACTGTTGCGGCGCTGCCGAATCCAGGCTTTGAGGTTTTCCAGGCCGCCGACATTTTGCAAGGTCTCGGAGGGGTTGTAAAACTCCAGGATTTCCGTCTGGCGGATGTATTGTTTTTTCTCTTCCAGAACAAGGTCAATATCGCCCTCGCTGACCTTGCCCTTGGCGGCTAGGGCGCGGGCCAGGATCCGCTCAATGCGCTGCCGAGTCAGTCCTTGGCAGGCTCGAACCAGTTGTTCCCGCGCCGGGCCGCTTAGCTCCAGTTGACGGGCAGGGATCGCGCGGGTAATGATCCGCTCAATTTCGGCGATGCTGGGCAGGGGAAAATCATAGACCACAATTTCCTCGCGCAGCTCGGCAGGGACAACGGCTTCTTGGCCCAAGAGGATGATGGACTTGCGGCTGTGGCGGCTCTCTCTGGCCAGGGTTTTCAGGTAGCGGATGACGGGGTAATTGTCCGAGCGTTCCGGATTTCTCAGGGTGGGGTTTAGGTCTTTGAGAACACAAATAACCGCCTCGTCCTCTTTGATGGCGCCGATGCGGCCCAGAGCAGGCATCAATTGGCCTTTGTTTTGGCCGTTATCTGACCAGCCGGAGACGATATCCCAGATTAGGAGTTTGCGCTTGGGCTTGAGGGAATCGGCTAGAACTTGCAGGAGCTCCTCTGCCGGGGCTTCTTCGGGAGTAACCAGGTAGATCAAAGGGTAGCGGGCGCGAACCACTAAGTCCAGCAGTGTGAGGATGTCTTGGTGATTGCTGGCAAAGGCGAGATCTGAGGGACTCATGGATCCACTGAGAGCGGCTGTAGGTAGTGTAGCCAAGGGATCAGGCTAGGGATGGATGGCTCCGTCGGGGAGGATGGCCCCTTTCAAGTCGGCGAATTGACCCTAGCCGGGACTTAGTTTTGCGCCCCATAGGTTTGCCCCCTTTAGGTTCGTGCCACCCAGCTTTGCTCCCCTCAAGTTGGCCTGGCTCAGGTCAGCCCTGCTCAGGTTGGCCTGGCTCAGGTTGGCCTGGCTCAGGTCGGCCCAGCTCAGGTCGGCCCAGCTCAGGTCGGCCCAGCTCAGGTTGGCCTGGCTCAGGTCGGCCCAGCTCAGGTCGGCCCAGCTCAGGTTGGCCTGGCTCAGGT
Source organism: Synechococcus sp. R55.3 (assembly GCF_047461975.1). Lineage (NCBI taxonomy): Bacteria > Bacillati > Cyanobacteriota > Cyanophyceae > Synechococcales > Synechococcaceae > Synechococcus > Synechococcus sp. R55.3. The sequence goes on from NZ_JANSIG010000038.1 coordinate 4,169, forward strand.
TGGCCCTGCTCAGGTCGGCCCCAATCAGGTTGGCCCTGCTCAGGTCAGCCTCGCTCAGGTCGGCCCAGATCAGGTTGGCCCCGCTCAGGTTGGCCCAGATCAGGTTGGCCTGGCTCAGGTTGGCCCTGCTCAGGTCGGCCCCGCTCAGGTTGGCCCCGCTCAGGTCAGCCTCGCTCAGGTCGGCCCAGATCAGGTTGGCCCCGCTCAGGTCAGCCTCGCTCAGGTTGGCCTGGCTCAGGTTGGCCCTGCTCAGGTCGGCCCCAATCAGGTTGGCCTCGCTCAGGTTGGCCTCAATCAGGTCGGCCCCGCTCAGGTTGGTCCAGCGGAAATCCCGCTCTCCCGCTTTATACCTTGCTCGGACATCTCCAACCTGTCGGAGGGGAAGTCGATGGGACTTTGCCACCTGCACCTGCTGCGGATCCTTCGATTCCAGCAGCGTCTCCCAAGCCGCAAACTGCACTTCCCAGTTGGGATCATTTCGCAGGGCTTGGATAACAAGCTCGGCCCCTCTGGATCCGTACCTCAGAGCACCCTTGATTGCTTGGATTCTCACCTTGGGATTCGGACTGCCCAGGGCTTGCTCAATGCCCACCAAGCCTCCCATGACCGGATCGGATCCGGCTGGTTGCTGTCCACCCAGAACAGGATCAAAGTTTTCCGCCATCCCTAACCTCCATCCCTAACCTCAAGTTAACCTTCCAACCACCTGCTGCTGCATAAGGGTCTTTTGAGTTTGCAAATCTACTACCGTTACCCGCAAAGTTCGCCCGGCATCGACGGCAAAGGTGACCTGCAAACGATCCACTCCCACCCGCCCTAGCGGCTTGAGGGGAATGGAAAGCTGGTTGTGGATCCCAAGGGGACGAAAGCTAGAAGCTGCGGTGCTGTTGCGGATCTGCATCCGACCGTCGGGATCGTAAACAACCTCAGTTGCCCCTTCCTCGGCCATCTCACCAACCACCAGGTTGATGTGGCTTTGCCCATTGGCGTTGGCCTGCAAGGGAGGCAGTTCCACCGTGGCAGGATAAGCCGTGCCGCTCTTAAAGAGAGGGAAAAAGTCGGGCGCCTGCAAATAGGGATTCCAGAGCCGCAGGGCATAGGTATGGCGGAGATGATCTTGAAGGCGGGCAAACTGGGTGAAGGCCAGAGCGCCGTGGGCCACTGCCTCAAACGGCTTGTGGTACTTGACCTTGTCGCGGCCAAAGAGGCTAATGACCTGATGCTGCACTCCTGGGATGAGGCTGGTGCCACCCACCAACACCACCTGGTGGATATCTCGTTTAGAGATCCCTTTATTGTGGGCTTTCTCGATGACCTCATCGATGGCTTCTCTCAGCCGCGTCAGCAGGCCGCGCTCTTCCAACAGCTCCTGGAGTTGCTCGCGCTGAAGCGTTAAAGTGTGGGTCTCAAAGGAGTCTTCATCCAGCCAGGCCTCGCTGGCCTGAGAATGGCTGGAGAGGCGGATCTTGAGCCGCTCGGCAACCTCGCACAGAACCTGGAAGCTGCTGGCCGGGACCTGCTGTCGCTTGCGGCCCAACTGCTCCAGCACCCATTCGGCAATCCAGATATCGATATCGACGCCGCCACAGCCATAGGCCCGGTCAGTTTTGGCAATGACCTCAGCTCGGTAAGCAGTGCCCTGCTCTGGCTTCAAGATTTTGACCAAAGAGAGGTCGAGAGTTCCGCCCCCCAAATCGATCACCAAAATCAGGGATCCCGGCTCCTGGATCCCGTAGCCCAAAGCAGCCGCGGTGGACTCGTCGAGGAACACGACCTGTTGGATCCCTAGGGAGCCAAACACCTCTTGCAGGTTGTGCAAATAGCCCTCGTAGGCTCCCACCGGCACGGTCAAGATCACCTTATCGGGCTGCCAGCCCTCTGCCTGGAGTTTGGCAAGAAGCTGCTGCAGAAAGATCCGCGTGGCCTCTTGGGCTGTGTAGGCCTGTCCATCCACATAGGTTGGAGCCGGCTGGAATTGTTGAGAGAGATCCCGCTTAAAGCCTTTGAATAGGCGCTTGGGATCCCGTTTGGCCTGGGCAGGTGCCCCAATCAAAAATTGCTGATTTTGGCCGACAAAGAGAACCGAGGGAATTAGAGGGGGGCTGCCGTCGTAGCGGTGGGTGATCCCTGGTATATCGATTGCAAGGGGTTTTTGGTTTTGGTAGGCACAGACCACCGTATTGGAAGTGCCAAAATCAATAGCCAACGTCGTCATGCTGCCAAGGAAGGTAGAGTGCGACTGACTTTGGCTCGAACTAAAACTTGATCCCTAAGTCGATAGCCCACAAAGCGAACGTAGACCGGCTCTCCCGCCTGGATATCCTCTTCATCGGGCTGGTGGCTTTCTGGGTCATAGGCCACCTGTTGCCACACCTGGCCAATGGTTTCCAACTGCCAGTCTTCCAACAAGTTGCCCAGACAGGTCAGCAAAGCCAAGACTTGCTGCGCGGGGTAATCCGGTCGCCTCTGCACAACCTGCTGCAGGGTAGGATATTGCACCAAAAGAGGCTTGAGCTTTTCCACCAGTTCGGCGCGGATTTGATGGCGCAATTGCCCTTCCTGCTGTTCTAGCTGTTTGTGCAGCCGCTGCAATTCCTGAGCCGTTTCTACAGACTCCGATGCTAGCTCAATTCCGCTAAAATCCTGAATAAGGTTCGGCAAGGGTACTTGCAAAATGCTGGCCGCTCGATTGAGATCGGCTAACTTCAGCTTTTCGGCCTGTCCAGTTCTCAGGGCATTTAGGGCTCCTCGACTCAGTTTGGCCTTTTGTCGAAGCTCTCGCCAGGTTGAGATACCGGCAGCCTGCATGAGATTGCGCAGCAGGGCATCATGACTTTTCATTTCAGAGTTACGACTCCAAAATGGAATCCTAGCCAGAGTCTTTTGGATCCCTTTGGTTAAACTAGACAGGGGATCAAGAAAGGGGTTTGGGGCATTCATAGACGCTCCACCTGACGCTGGACATCTTCTTCTATGACTGGTACCTGGTCATATTCAGGCAACAGTTCCCTTTTTTGAACTGTGCCCAATGCCCTTTCTATTTCCTCAGTTAGTTCAAGGCAGCCCTTGCCTTTGACATTGAGCACGCGCTCAATCACGTTGCCATCTTTGTCGATGATGTATTCAACCTGTTGATATTCCGCCATAATGCCTCCTCAAGCCCAGCGCCCCAACACAATCCTGATCTGCCCTTTTTCATCCACAGATTCCGACTCTACCGTAAATCCCTTCTCCGCGGCCGTCGCAAGAAGCTGCTCGCGGGTATAGGCTTGGCGGATTGGCGCTAAGAAAGCCTCAGCGCTGACTCCCGTTCCCCAAAAGTCGGCAATCATCTCCAGGCTGTCCCCCCGTTGGCGAAAGCCAATGTCGTAGCCGTTGCTGCGCCTAACCACCAGATCTGCCTGGACACGGTTCCCTCCATACCCCCGGACATAAGTGTTTTCCAAGACCTCGTGACCTTGGGCAACCAAAGCGCCTTTCAGGATCTCTTTATTTTTGAACTGAACCTTGATGCTGGTGAAGTGCGACACTGTGGGGATTCTCCTCAGAAGAACATGCTTTATCCTAGAGCAGTCCTCTTGGCTTGAAAAGTTTTGCTAGGGCACAAAGCCGCGTGGCCCTAACCAAAGAAATTGAGGGAGCCAACCATTAGTTTCCCTTGGCTAGAGGATGCCGGTGGGGATCCGAGGTAGCAGGAGGAAGCAGGCGAGGGACATCGCGGTAACCAAACCAGACGCTCGCCAAACCTTTAAGCCAGAGGGACAGCCAGATCCATTTCCACTTGAAATCAAGTCTTGCGCCTTTGAGGTTTGCGCCTTCTACAGTGGCATGATCCAGGTTGGAGCCTTCCAAGTTGGCATAGCTCAGGTCAGCCCAACTGAGATCGGCCCCGCTGAGATTGGCTCGGCTGAGATCGGCCCCGCTGAGATTGGCTCCAATAAGGTTGGCCCCGCTTAAATTAGCGCCGACCAGCTTGACTCCGCCCAAGTCGATCCAGTTCAAGTTAGCTCCGCTTAAGTCGGCTCCCTCCAGGTTTCTGTTGTCGGGCCGACCATTGACCAGTTCCCACACAAGATGCCACTTGGCATCGAGCTGAGTTTCTGGAGAAAGAATAGAGCGTCGCAGGTTGGCCAATTTCAGATCTGCCCCCCTCAGGTTGGCCCCGCTGAGGTCGGCACCGCTGAGGTAAGCGTTACGTAACTTGGCTCTGCCCAGCTTGGTCTGGGTTAGGTTGGCTTCTCCTAGCTTGGCCTTGTTGAGGCTAGCTGCGCTCAGGTCAGCCCCGCTGAGATCGGCTCTGCTTAGGGAAGCTCGGCTTAGGTTAGCTCCGATGAGCTTGACTTGGCTAAGGTCTGCCCGGCTCAGGTTGGCTTTCCTCAGATCTGCCCCGCTCAAGTCCGTTTGGCTCAGGTAGCGCAGAGGGCTGGGAGCATTGACATCAAGCAAGTTCAAACCCGACCTGCCCAGCTTGGCCTCGCTGAGGTTGGTGCCGATGAGGTTAGCCTCCCTCAGGTCGGTGCCAACTAAGCTGGCCTTGCTCAAGTTGGCTCCAATGAGCTTGGCGCCGACCAATTTGGCCCCCACCAGTTTGGCCCTGACCAGTTCAGCCTTGATCAGGCTGGCTCCACAGAGGTTGGTTCCCTCCAGGTTTGCCTTATTCAGATTGGTCTGGCTGAGGTTGGCGCCTCTCAAGTCCGCCTGACTCAGATTGGCTTTGCCCAACTCTGCCCACCTCAAATTTGCCCCGCTGAGGTTAGTTCCTCTCAGGTCAGCCTCCACCAAGCTCGCCCCTGTAAGCTTGACTCCGCTCAAGTCAGCCTGGCTCAAATTGGCCCTGCTCAGGTCGGCATAGATCAGGTTTCTTGCCTGAGCACGGCCGTTGACGAGCTCCCACACCAAGCGCCACTTGGGATCCAGCTGTGTCTCAGAAGAGACGAGAACTCTGCGCAGGTTCGCCAGCTCCAGCTTGGCTCCCCGCAGGTTGGCCTGAGTCAAGTCGGCCCCCTCCAAGTTGGCCTCGCTGAGGTTGGCTTGGCTGAGGTTGGCTCCTCTCAAGTTGGCCGCGGCCAGCCTCGCCCCTCTGAGATTTGCTCGCGTCAGGTCTCTTCCCCTCAGGTCGGCCCGCTCTAGAATAGCCCTGCTCAAGTCAACGTGGTTCAGTTTTTTTTCCTGAGCACGGCCGTTGACGAGCTCCCACACCAAGCGCCACTTGGGATCCAGCTGTGTCTCAGAAGAGACGAGAACTCTGCGCAGGTTCGCCAGCTCCAGCTTGGCTCCCCGCAGGTTGGCCTGAGTCAAGTCGGCCCCCTCCAAGTTGGCCTCGCTGAGGTTGGCTTGGCTGAGGTTGGCTCCTCTCAAGTTGGCCGCGGCCAGCCTCGCCCCTCTGAGATTTGCTCGCGTCAGGTCTCTTCCCCTCAGGTCGGCCCGCTCCAAGTTGGCTCCGCTCAAGTCGGCTTGGGCTAGGCTTTCCCCCTGGGCAACGCCGTTGATGATTGTCCACACCAGGTGCCACTTGAGATCCATCTGCGTTTTGGGAGAAATGACAACCCACCTCAAGTTGGCGTCCGTTAGGTTGGCCCCCAGCAAGCTGGCGCCGATGAGGTTGGTGCCCAGGAGGTTGGCTCCGCTCAGGTTGGCTCCGTTCAGATCGGCCCCGCTGAGGTCTGCTTGAGTTAGATTGGCTCCGCTCAGGTTGGCATGGCTGAGATTCACCTGGCTCAGTCTCGCGCGGTTTAGGTTTGCTCCTCTCAAGTCTGCCCCACTCAGATCTCGCTGACTGAGGTTGGCCTTTCTCAAATCCGCCCAGCGGAAATCTCGCTCGCCAGCCTCCAATTTTGCCCCCAGATCTCCCACCGGACGAAGGGTAACCGGATAGGCTTTCGCGATTTGGATAAGTTGGGGATCACCCGAATCCATTAGGGTTGTCCAGAGAGCAAACTGCTTTTCCCAATCCAGAGGTTGGTTTAGGGTTTGGAGGAGAAGCTCTCTGCCTTTTCCGTTGTAATGGCTAAAACATTTGATGGCGCCGTTTGCGCTTCTGGGATCCTTGCCTCTCAAAACCGGCTGGAGGATCTCTAAACTGCAATCGATATTGCCCAGATCTTTATCAGTAACTGTAGGCACGCCTCATCCCCCCTTTGGCTGCTTTGTTCCTATTCTGGCTATGGGCTTAGAGAGGGTCAAGACCAGTTCAGGGAATTCCCTTAGAAAGGTTAACCTTTGATACAGGAATTCAATCCTTTTTCAAATTCCCTGATCCAAGATAGCGAGCTGAGGAAGAGGGAACTTCCATTTTGGCTATCGGCTTGCTTCTGCCTTGCCGGCGGCTGGTGCTGCAGCTTTTCCCTCAGCCTCGGCCAAGGGATCCCGGCAGGAAACACAAGCAGGGTAGACAGATAGGTATGGGGTGTTACGGCGGCCAAACCACTCGTAGCGGTGATCCCGGATCTGTTCGTAGCCTCGATCCCCCAGAACCTTCAAGCCAGGAAAGTTGCGGTACAGAGCCAGCCACACCTCCCCGCTCGGCAAAAGGGCGGCAATTTGTTCAATGGCAGCGGATCCCTGCCAGCGGCGCTCCGGCTGTTCCAGGTCAATGAGGATCATTCCCAGCTCCACCTGCTCCGGTGGGATCCCCCATTGAGCCAGGGTAGAGGTATCTTGCATGGGGGCATAGCAAAACTGCCGTCCGCGATCCAGTTGCTCCAAGAGCTGAACGCCGGTGGCACAGAGGTTGCAGAGGCCGTCGTAGATAACCATGTAGGGCATGGTGGGATCCCTCAGGCGGGCTGACCCAAAATCTGGGCTTGGTACTGGGCTTCGGTAAGCAGTTGCCGAGGCTGCCGCTGCAGGAACACCCGACCCATCAGGTGATCGTATTCGTGCTGAAAGATCCGCGCCGGAAAATCCTGCCAGACCACCCTTTGCTGAACGCCTTCTGGAGTGTAATACTCCACCTCCACTTCGCGGGCGCGGGCCACCAGACCACGGCAATTGGGCACACTCAAGCAGCCTTCCCAACCCAGCACCTGGTCAGAACTGCAAGCCAGCAGACGGGGGTTAACCATCACCAGAGGCTGCATTTGCGGCGCTTCCGGGTAGCGGGGATTGGGACGAGAGGCCACGATCAGCACTTGGAGCAGGGATCCCACCTGAGGAGCAGCCAAGCCCACCCCCTGCGCCTCTTTCAGGGTAGCCAGCATACCTTCTATAAGATCCTGCAAGGCCGGCGTTTTGAACTCCGTCACCGGCTCGGCCACTTGCGTCAGGATGGGATCCCCCAATTGGCGTAGGCGAAAAGTCATGGCTTGCCCCAAGCAATTCTTCTTCTCAGTCTAGCGGGGATCCCTGAGCAGCCTAGCGGCTCTTGCCAGTAGCCACCAGTTCCAGGGCCAGCTTGGAGCGCTTCAGCCCTTCTGGGATGGGGATGGGGTAGTGGCCGGTAAAGCAAGCGGAGCAGAACGAGTTGGGATCCCGGCCCGTGGCAGCCAGCATGCCTTCCCAGCTCAGGTAGGCCAAAGAATCCACTCCAATCTTCTCGGCGATTTCCTCTACGGAATGCTTGGCAGCAATCAACTGATCCTGGCTATCGGTATCGATGCCGTAGAAGCAGGGATGGGTGACCGGGGGGCTGGAAATGCGCATGTGGACTTGGGTGGCCCCCGCCTGGCGCAGGGCTTTGACGATTTTCTGGCTGGTGGTGCCGCGCACAATCGAGTCGTCCACAATCACGATCCGCTTCCCCCGCAGCACGTCCTCCAGGGGGTTGAGCTTCATGCGAATGCCCCGCTCCCGCATGGATTGGGTGGGCTGGATAAAGGTGCGGCCCACGTAGCGATTTTTGATCAGCCCTTCGGTGTAAGGGATCCCCAATTGGCGAGCATAGCCAATGGCCGCCGGCGTGCCGGAATCGGGAACGGAGATCACCCAGTCGGCCTCTGCCGGAGCCTCCTTGGCCAGTTGTTCTCCCAGCCGCACCCGGTAGGAGTAGAGGCTTTCCCCGTGCATCCAACTGTCTGGGCGGGCGAAGTAGATCATCTCGAAGATGCACAGCTTGGGGGTGGCCTCCGCCCAACGCACCGATTGCAGCCCCTGACGGCTGATCCACACCAACTCTCCCGGCTCCACCTGCCGCAGAGGGTCGGCCCCAATGATATCCAAAGCACAGGTTTCTGAAGCCAATACATAATGCAGCGGCTCGGCCTCGGGGTGGCTGAGGGTGCCGTCGCTGCAGATGATCTCCAGCATCTCTGACTGCAGCAGCTCATCCAGAGCGGGGTTGCTGCTCAAAAGCCCCAACACCAGCGGACGCACCCCATAGGGATCCCGTGCCCCGATCAGGCCCTCTGGCGTGCCGATCACCAGACTAAAAGCCCCCTGACAGCGGCGCAAAGCTTGGCAAGTGGCCGCGATCCAATCTTGACCTTGGTTCACCGCCTGGGCAATGGCGTGGGCAATACACTCGGAGTCGGTGCTGCTGGTTAGGTGCCGGTCGGCGGCCTCCAGTTCCTTCCGCAGCTCTTCCGCATTGACCAAATTGCCGTTGTGGGCCAGAGCCAGCGGCCCCAGGCGAGTCTCCACGATCACCGGCTGAGCATTGGCCACGCGGCTGGATCCAGTGGTGGAGTAGCGGGTGTGACCAACCGCCAGATCCCCGGTCAGTTGGGCCAAGTTCACTTCATCGAAGACCTGGGAGACCAAGCCCATCGCCTTGTGAACCCGGCAAAAGGATCCCTCAAAAGTGGCGATCCCTGCCGATTCTTGGCCGCGATGCTGCAAGGCAAATAGGCCAAAGTAGGCCAGCTTGGCCACCTCCTCTCCTGGAGCCAGGATGCCAAAGACCCCGCAAGCCTCTTGCAGCTCTTCCCGGGCATACCCCGCCCCGCTGATGTTTTCTGAGGGGTACAGGGCATCAACGCCAACGGCAGTCTGCCCCTCTGCTTCTCCACAGCCAGAAGATGGTTCTGCTCCCGCCCTTGCTGCCATGGATCCTCGTCTTGCTGTCACGCTTACCAGTCTAACTCGGCCCAGGTCGTTCCCCTCTGTCTAGCTTCACCCCCGAAGGGGGAGTCCACAGGTGGGGTTTGCAAAAAGCTAAGACTCTATCTATAGTGTTAGCAGCGTGTAAGCGCTGCTGTGGCTGAGAAGCAGCCTGGCCGAGTTTTTGAGTTGGACACCACCAAGGCTCGGCTCTCCCAGAACCGGCAGGATCCCAAAGCTTTGTGTTGTGAGGAGTCAAACCCCATGAGACAGCAGCCCCATAGGTTCCGTCAGAGCTGGACGTTAGCAGCCTCCTCTGTAATAAGGGCCAGTGTAGCCGCTCTTCTGTCGTTGTCACTTGTGGCTTGCCAAGAAGATGCCGGCGAACAGCCTGCGGTTACCATCACGCCGATAGCGGTGGTGGCTCCAACGCCCACTCCTTTCCTCATCCCCAGTCCTGTCCCTACGCCGCCGCCCACCCCTCTGCCTACCCCGACCCCCACTCCCCTCTTGAATCCTTTCCCCACTCCCAGCCCCTCTCCCACTGCTTCCTTTGCAGCAGAGCCGCCTTCGATTGCCGTGGTGGCCCTGACGGACGCGCGACAGACGGTACCCTTCAACGTGCTGGTGGCCGTGACGACTCCTGCAGGTTTGGGGGCCGGCATCAGCTTCCGGGTGGAAATCCGACAAAGCCCCCTCACCCTCACCTTTGATTTCACTGCCGCTGCCGTCGGCTGTCAGCCCAACAGCAGAGCCTGCATTGGCACCATCCCCATCACCATTCCCACTTCTGCTCCCACCGGGGATTATGAAGTGACGGCAATGGTGGCGGATACCCAGGGCCGAATCGCTTCGGCCAAAGCTCCCTTGCGGGTGTTGCCCGCGCCCAGTCCCTCCCCTTCGCCAACGCCGACCGGCACCCCCAATCCCTTTCCCTCGGTATCCCCTTCGCCCAGACCCAGTCCCTCTCCCAGTCCTTCGCCGACGCCCAGCCCCAGAAGCTTCTAACTCCCTCAGGCAGTCTCTCTTGTCGATTCAGGACTAAGGTAGCTCTTGAAGAACTCGCTTCAGGGTGGTGACTAAGCGTTCAATGTGGGTTTCCTGGATAATCAAAGGTGGGGAGAGAGCGATGATATCGCCTGTGGTGCGAATCAATACCCCCCGCTCGTAGCAGCGCAAAAACGCTTCAAAAGCCCGCGCTGTCGGTCGGCCAGGGATCCCTTCCAATTCAATTGCCCCCACCAAGCCGAGGTTGCGCACATCGATGACATGAGGCAAGCCCCGTAGGGAATGGAGAGCCTCCTCCCAGAGGGGAGCGAGGTTGGCAGCCCGCTCGAACAAGCCTTCTTCTCGATACAGGTTCAGGGTAGCCAAGCCGGCGGCACTGGCAACTGGGTGGCCGGAGTAGGTGTAGCCGTGGAAAAACTCGATGGGGCTCCAGGACAGCGTCCTGCTGTTGTCCCCTGGACGGTGCAGGTCATCAGCGGAACCAGCAGCCTCCATGAAGGCGCTGTAGATCTCTTGCTTGACGATCACTGCGCCCATCGGGATGGTGCCATTGGTGAGGCCCTTGGCACAGCAAATCAGATCCGGCACCACCCCAAAGTAATTGGCCGCAAAAGGGGATCCCAGACGCCCAAAGCCGGTGATCACCTCATCGAAGATGAGCAGAATGCCGTATTTGTCGCAAATGGCCCGCAGCTTTTCCAAATAGCCCACCGGCGGCAGCAACACCCCCGTTGAACCGGCAACCGGCTCTACGATCACCGCTGCAATCGTGCTGGCATCGTGGAGAGCGACGATCCGCTCCAAGTCTTCTGCCAAGTGGGATCCCCAGCGAGGCAGGCCGCGGCTAAAGGCGTTTTGCTCCAGGTTGTGGGTGTGGGGTAGGTGGTCTACGCCGGGAATGAGGCTGCCAAAAAACTTGCGGTTGTTGGAGATGCCCCCGACCGAGATGCCCCCAAAGCCAACGCCGTGGTAGCCCCGTTCTCGGCCAATCAGCCGCTGCCGGGATCCCTGTCCGCGTAAGCGATGGTAGGCGATGGCCATTTTCAGGGCCGTATCCACCGCCTCAGAGCCAGAGTTGGTGAAAAAAACGTGATCCAGTCCGGCAGGAGTGAGCTGGATGAGCTGCTCTGCCAGTTGAAAGGCTTTGGGATGGCCCATTTGAAAAGCTGGGGCGTAGTCCAGTTGGGCCACCTGCTGTTGGATCGCTTCCACAATTTGGGGGCGGCAGTGGCCGGCATTCACACACCACAGCCCGGCAGTCCCATCTAGGATTTGGCGGCCATCGTGGCTGGTGTAGTACATGTCTCGGGCGGCCACCAACAGGCGCGGGTTGGCTTTAAATTGCCGATTGGCCGTAAAGGGCATCCAAAAAGGCTCCAGATTCAGCTCCGCTTGCAGGGCGACGGCTGCTTTCTCCAGGGTTTCTTGCATGGCTGGCCCTCCGGCAGTAGACGAGATTTCAAGCTGGCGAAGATGGAATCCCTAGATATTGGATAATTTTGAAAGGGGCTCCATCCTGCTAACGGGAACGATAGAGCAATCCTAATCGGCCTGGGAGGCCTCTGGAAAGTTAGTATTTTCGCTCCTGAGGGGGAAACCGGGTGATCACCACGGGGCGATAGCTGATCTGCGGGGATCCCTCGCGAAAGGCAGCCAAGGTGTGTTGTAAAAACCGTTGATCGTCCCGTTGGGGGTAATCTTCCCGCGCGTGGGAGCCACGGCTTTCCCGCCGTTCCAGGGCGCTGGCGAGGATCAAAGCCCCCACCGTCATGAGGTTGTCCAGCTCCAGCGCTTCGATCAGCTCGGTGTTCCACACCTTGCCCCGATCGTCCAAATGCAAATCCCGCTCGTAACGCTGGCGGATCTGTTGCCATGTTTGGATCCCTTCTTGGAGAACCGATTCGGTGCGGTAGACGCCGCAATGCTCGGTCATGCAATCTTGAAATTGCCGCCGCACCTGATCAATGCGGCTCTTCCCTGATCGTTCCAGGAGCCCGGCAATCCGGCTGGCGGCCTGTTTGAGTAGGGATCCCTCGTCCACTTTCGGCAAGGCTCGACCTCTGACGGCTTCTACCATGGCTGCCCCTGTGCGCCGCCCGAAAACAACGCACTCCAGGAGAGAGTTGCTGCCCAGCCGATTAGCCCCATGCACCGAAACACAGGCCGTTTCACCGGCAGCGAACAGCCCTTCCACACGGGTTTGGGCATCCCGCAGTACCTGCCCCTCCACCGTCACCGGGATCCCGCCCATGCAGTAGTGCACCGTCGGTCGCACTGGAATGGGATCGACAACCGCATCGATGCCCAAGTGGCGATGGGCCTCCTCCCAACAGAAGGGCAGCCGAGTGTGGATCTTTTCTGCCCCCAGATGCCGCAGGTCTAAGTAGACAAAATCTTTGCCGTCAATACCGCGCCCGGCCCGCACCTCCGTAACAATCGCCCGCGAGGTGATGTCCCGTGGGGCCAATTCCATCTGGCTGGGGGCATAGGCGGCCATGAAGCGCTCCCCCTTCCCATTGATCAGATAGGCCCCCTCCCCGCGCACCGCCTCTGAGATCAACACCCCCACCGGATACAGGCCCGTGGGATGAAACTGCACAAACTCCATATCTTGCAGAGGCAGGCCGGCCCGCGCCACCATTGCCATGCCATCGCCGGTGGAAGCAAAGTCGTTGGACGTGGAGTTGTAGATGCGCCCATAGCCGCCTGTAGCCAACATAACCGCCTTGGCCCGCACCACCTCCAGCCGCCCGCTGGCCTGCTCCAACATCACCACGCCCTGGGCTTGGTTGTCCTCCAGGATCAGATCCAGCACATACCATTCGCTGTAGAGCTTGACCCCAAAGCGCTTGAGGTTGCTCACCAACTCGTGCAAAATGGCCTGCCCAGTTTTGTCGGCGGCATAACAGGTGCGCGGGTGGCTGTGTCCCCCAAAGGCCCGCTGGGCAATGCGGCCATCCCGCAGGCGGGAGAACAAGACCCCCAAGTGTTCTAGGTCGATGATCACTTCAGGAGCTTCCCGGGCCAGAATCTCCACCGCATCTTGATCCGCTAGGTAATCGGATCCCTTGACGGTATCGAAGGCGTGGGCTTCCCAGGAATCTTGCGGATCGACATTTTGTAAGGCGGCGGCAATGCCCCCTTGGGCTGCTACCGAGTGGCTGCGAATGGGATGGGTTTTGGATACCAAGGCCAGGTCGAGGTTGGGATCCCGTCGCATAGCTTCCAAAGCCGCCCGGCAACCGGCCAGCCCTCCCCCAATGATGACGATGTCGTGCTCCAGCATGGATGCAGGCAAGCTCTCGCAAAGGATGTCCGCCACAGCTAGGATGGCGTTTCCCCATTATGGCCGGCTCCAGCAGCCTCCCCGGCAGCAACTGGGCATAGCTCGTTATCGCTACGCGACGCTTGCGCGAACGCGCCGGTGAGGTGTAGCCCCTTCCCCTCTGGACAAAAACTGTCAGGCCAGAAAATGAGATGCTTTCCGACAAGACCCATCCAACAGGCTTGGCTGGCTACGATAAAGGTTGGGCCTGGCTTTGCCCTTGAAGAACGTTGCAGCTCATGGCGTGGGTGAGAAGCTCTCCCTAGGAGCAGCCGGAAATGCCAGTGAGCCCGGTCTGGCAGACAGCCCTGAGCGGTGATGATTTGGTGTGGAGGATAGCTATGCGCATTGCTCAGATTGCCCCTTTGCATGAGAGTGTGCCCCCCAAGCTCTACGGCGGCACCGAGCGAGTTGTGTCTTGGCTCACCGAAGAGCTGGTGCGGCGGGGGCATGAGGTGACGTTGTTCGCCAGCGGCGACTCCCAAACCCAAGCGCGTCTAATCCCCTTTCGGGAGCGGGCTTTGCGTTTGGATCCCACGGCCATCGACACAGTGGCTCCTCATGTTTTGATGGTCGAGAAAGCCTTTCAGATGGCCGACGAGTTTGACATTATCCACGGCCACATCGACTACTATCCCTATGCCCTGGCCCGTCGCCACCCGCAGGTTTCTTTTTTGGCCACCCTACACGGGCGACTGGACATTCCGGAGCTGCAGCCCCTCTACACCGAGTTTCAGGACATTCCGGTGGTCTCCATCTCCAATGCCCAGCGGCTGCCTTTGCCCCAGGCCCGCTGGGTGGGGACGGTCTACCACGGCTTGCCCCTGGATCTCCACCGTTTCTATCCAGAAAAGGGGGACTACCTGGCCTTTTTGGGCCGGGTCTCCCCGGAAAAAGGGCTGGATACGGCTATTGAAATTGCCGTCCGGGCTGGGATGCCGCTGAAGGCTGCTATCAAGATCGATGCGGTGGATCGCCAGTACTACGAGTTAGAAATTAAGCCTTTGGCCAGTCGCCACCCCAATGTGGAGATCATAGGGGAAATCACCGACCAAGAGAAAAGCGAGTTTTTGGGCAAGGCCTATGCGGTGCTGTTTCCCATCCGCTGGCCGGAGCCCTTTGGGCTGGTGATGATTGAAGCGATGGCCTGTGGCACGCCGGTAATTGCCACCCGTTTTGGCTCAGTACCCGAGGTAATGGCCGACAGGCGCTCCGGCTTTATTGTCGACTCGGTGGAGGAAGCAGTGGAGGCTGTGGAGAAGGTGGGATCCCTAAGCCGAGCCGGGGTGCGGCAGGTGTTTGAGGAGCGGTTTAGCGTGGAGAGGATGGTGTCGGACTATGAGGCTCTCTACCACCAACTGGTAAACGAGCGGCAACTGGCCTCGAGGACGGCAGCCTAGCCTATTAGGGCCCTTGGAAAGCGGTGTCGACTATCGCCGCCATCTGAGCTGAACCTTGCTCCCTCTCTCTTTCGGTTGCATGAGAATCGAAAACAAGAGACCGAGATGGCAGAAGACATCATCCAAATTCAAGATCAGTACTACATCCGGGCCAGCGCCTCTTGGGTGGAGGCACGCTCTCATGTTCTCAAGCATGACAACTGCTTTGCCATCTTTGACCGGCGAGGGAACATGCGCCCCCTCGGCATCCGGGATCATGGCCTCTTCCGGGACGACACCCGCTTTTTGTCCCGCTGGGTGTTGGACTTGCAGGGAAAGCAGTTCCTGCTGCTCAGCTCAGAGGTGCGGGAAGACAAAGATATTTTGGCGGTGGATCTGACCAACCCGGAGTTCACCACCTCAGAGGGGCAGTTTATCGGTCAAGATACCCTGCATGTTCTACGGACTACTTTTCTGTGGAACAACGTAGCCTACGAGCGCATTCGCATTCACAACTACGGCTCGGAGCCGTTTCGCGTGCCGATTACCCTGCGCTTTGAGGCGGACTTTGCCGATATTTTTGAGATCCGGGGCATCCGACGGGCCCAGCGGGGTCAAGTGCTGCCGGCCCAGGTGAACCCTGAGGGAGTGGTTCTCCGCTACCGCGGCTTGGATGGAGTGGAGCGGCAAACCCAGTTGCAATTTTTGCCGGCGCCGGAGCTAGTGTCGGAGAAGCTGGCGCAGTGGTGGGTGCCTTTGGCCCCGCAGGAGGAACGGGATTTGGAGCTGAGGGTGATCTGCAGCTACGGCGGGGAGGAGATTGCCCCTTTGACCTACCGGGAGGCTCTGCAGGCGGAGCGGGAGCAAAGGGCTTCCTTGCGGGCGCAAGCCCACCGGATCGACACCGGCAATGCTCAGTTTAACGATTGGCTCAACGCCTCACGGGATGATCTGCTGATGATGCTCACCCGCACTCCCTACGGGCTTTATCCCTATGCGGGGGTGCCTTGGTTTACCACGGTCTTCGGGCGCGACGCCCTGATCACCGCCCTGGCCACTCTCTGGTGGTTTCCAGACTTGGCGCGGGGGGTGCTGCTGTATCTGGCGGCCCACCAGGCCCAGGAGGTGGATCCCAGCCGCGATGCCGAGCCTGGCAAGATCCTGCATGAGCAGCGCTCCAGCGAGATGGCCAAGACGCGCGAGATCCCCTTTGGCAATTATTTCGGCAGCATTGACTCCACCCCTTTGTTTGTGGTGTTGGCAGGGCGCTACGTGCGCCGCAGCGGCGATCTAGAGCTGTTGCGGCAGCTCTGGCCAAACATCGAAGCAGCCCTGCACTGGATGGACACTTACGGGGATGCGGACGGGGACGGCTTTTTGGAGTATGCCGGCAAGGCGCGGCGGGGCCTGCGCAACCAGGGCTGGAAAGATTCTGAAGATGCCATCTTCTACCCGGACGGATCCCTGGCAGAACCCCCCTTGGCCCTGTGCGAGGTGCAGGGCTATGCCTACGAAGCTAAGCAGTTGGCAGCAGAGATGGCCGAGCTGCTGGGGCGGCAAGAGCAAGCAGCCCAGTTGCGGCAACAAGCGGAAAAGCTGCAGCAGCAGTTTTGGGATCACTTCTGGTGCGAAGAGTTGGGGGGCTATGCCCTGGCTTTGGATGGCCAGAAGCAACCTTGCCGGGTGCGCAGCTCCAACATGGGCCACTGTCTGTTTTCGGGGATCGCCCATCCCGAGCACGCCGCCCGCATTGCCCGGCAACTGCTGGAGCCAGCTTTCTTCAGCGGCTGGGGGATCCGCACGGTGCCGGAGGGAGAGGGCCGCTACAACCCCATGTCCTACCACAACGGCTCCATCTGGCCCCACGACAACGCCTTGATTGCCGCAGGCTTATCTCGCTATGGCTTCAAGGGCGAAGCGGTGCGGGTTTTGACGGCGCTGTTCGATGCCAGCCAGTTTCTGGAGCTGAAGCGGCTGCCTGAGCTGTTTTGTGGCTTTCGGCGGCGACAGCGGGAGGGCCCCACCCTTTATCCGGTGGCCTGTCTGCCCCAGTCTTGGGCGGCGGCCAGTGTGTTTTTGCTGCTGCAGGCTTGTCTGGGGCTGGAGATCGACGGGCTGGCCCAACGGGTGCATTTGACCAAGCCCACTCTGCCCCTGTGGCTGCCCCACGTCATCCTTGAGAATGTGCAGGTGGGCCAGGGATCCCTGGACATCGGTCTCTATCTGCAGTCAGGAGGGGTGGGGATCAACATTCTCAGGAGTGCGGGGGACGTGGAGTTGACGGTGAAATAGTTGCAAAATTCAGGACATCCGCAACCCAACCTACAACTAAGTTTCACCTGCCAAATGTGGCGATAGGGACACAACTCAACAGTTCAGACAGCCTCTCCCTATCCCACATCACCCACATCATCAGAAGTTCTACTCTTGAATGTAGAGCTGATCCAAATTCCACAATGGCCCCAGAATGGGTCGGGGATCCACCCCTTGAATGCGGTTGCGCAGGGCTGAGAGAACCAGGGGGTTAAAAGTGCCAATTTGGGGCAGCTGTTCCTGGATGATGATTTGAAACCGGTCGTAGAGGGCCTTGCGCTTTTCAAAGTCTAGCTCCCGCACCCCTTCGATAAAGATGCGGTCGATCTCCCGTTCCCAATCGCTGACCTCAACCCCTTCTGCCGGGTTGCCGGGCAAATCTCCCAGATTAAAGAGGTGCAAACGGCCGTCGCTGCGCCAGATGTTGGAGCCGTTGTTGGGCTCGGTACCGCCGCCACCAAAGCCCAGCAGCAGGGTTTCCCAGTCGCGGCTATCGGTGCGCTGCACCAGGGTGTTGAAGGCGATGGGGGTAAAATCAACGGTGATGCCGATCCGCTCCAGGTCGGCTTTGATCAACGCGCCGGTGGCCTCTCGCTGATTGTTGCCGGCGTTGGTGAGCAAGGTGAAACGGACGCGGTTGCCCTCGGAATCCCGCAGGTGGCCCTCCGCATCATAGGTGTATCCGGCATCGAGGAGCAGTTGCCGCGCTTTTTCAGGGTTGTAGTCGTAGGTGGGCAAGCCCTCTTCGGGGCTGAGGTAGAAAGGGCTGGCGGGGGAGAAGACCGAGTGCTGGATCTGGCCCAACCCTTGCAGGACGCTATCGACGTAAAACTGCCGGTTCATGGCGTGGGCCACCGCCCGGCGGAAGTTCAAATCGTTAAACCAGCGGCTTTTGACGGGATCCACAAAAGGCCGCCCGGTCTGGGGGTTACGGGCGCGGCTGAGGTTGAAGGCAAAGAAACTGTTGTTCAATGTCTGGCCGAGATTGTAGATGGTGAACTGATCCCGTTCTTCTTCCCGCTTCAAGAGCTGAAAATCTCTCCCCCGCACCGAAAACACGTCGGTCTCGCCGGAGCGAAACTGCAGCAGCGCGGTGTCCTCTGAGTCCACAATGCGCAGGATTACCCGTTCAATGCGCGGGATCCCTTCCCCCTTCCAGTAGTAGGGATTGGGCCGGTACACCAGCCGCTGGCCAGGGGTGTATTCCTGCATGACATAGGGGCCAGCCCCCACCAATTGCTGCACCGGCGTGTCGATACCCCAGGTTTGCAAGAAAAGGGGGTTGCCCCGGCTGTCCAACTGCTCGACAGTGGGCTCGAGGATGTGCTTGGGCAAAATAGGGGATCCGGCCTGCAGCAGAAAGGGAGCGAAGGGCTCCGGCAAAACGAACTCAATCCGCCGCTCGTCCAGCGCCTGCACCTGAGGCAATGCTCCGGCTTCTCCAATTCGCTTCACATCCCGCGCAGAAGTCGGGATCCGCTCGTTGAAGATGATGCGGTTAAAGGTAAAGTCCACATCTGCTGCTGTCAGAGGCTCTCCATCCGACCAGCGCAGCCCCTCCCGCAAGGTAAAGACATACCGCAAGCCGTCCTCAGACACTTCCCAGCCTTCCGCCAGCTCCGGTTTGGGCAAGAGGGTATCCTCATCCAAGGTGACCAAGCCCGCCTCTAGGTAGGCGATAGCGTCGCGGCTAGAGCTTTCGGCGGCCAAATAGGTGTTGAAGGTTTTGGGATCCGAAGTCACCGTGGCAACCAGATGGGGGGGGCGGGTGGGCGTGGCACAAGCGCTGAGCCAGAGCAGAAGGATCCCTAGTAGAGAGACAAAAAGGTTCCTCCTGAGTCGGTTTGCCGAGGTGTTGTTTTGGCCCGCCATTTCTTTTGCCAAGTCGTTGTTCCAAGCAAGTTTGGGACGGCTCGCCCGCATCCCGCGCCCTGTGGCCCAAGCGCTCCGCGCTGCTGAGGCCCTCACCCCCAGCCCTTCTCCTAGAGGAGTAGCCCCCCTCCCGGCCCCTTTCCCAGAGGGAAAATTGGGGATCCAGGTAATGGGTGGTTTGACTGCGACTTGGGCAGATTCTGCGTTTTTGAGGGAGCGATTGCTTGCCAGTTTGGCAGCTCAGGCAGTGGGGTGACCAGGTTCTTTTCAGATTCTGATGGGAAGGTCAGAGGAAGCTTGTCCTCTCTGTTCCAGCAACAGGGCTACTGCGAAGGCAGCAATGGCCTCTCCCTGACCTATGGGGCCCAGTTTTTCGTTAGTAGTAGCCTTGACCCCCACTTGCTTGGGGGAGATCTGCATCGCCTCTGCCAGGCGGGCCTGCATGGCGGGGATGTGAGGTTTGAGCTTGGGCTGCTCCGCCACCACCACACTGTCTACATTGGCAACGCACCAGCCCTCTTGGCCCACCAGCTGCACCACTTGCTGTAGTAAAAGGATGCTATCTGCCCCTTTCCAACGCTCTTCTTCAGGGGGGAAGTAGTAGCCAATATCCCGCAGAGCGGCAGCCCCCAGGAGAGCATCCATGATGGCGTGGGTGAGGACATCGGCGTCGCTATGGCCCAATAGCCCCTTTTCGTAAGGGATCCGGATCCCGCCCAGGATCAGGGGGCGCCCCTCGACGAGGCGGTGGATGTCGTAGCCCTGGCCAATGCGCACTTTTCCGGCTCCCTTGGGAAAACCATCGAGACCCTTGTCGACCATCGCCCCCTCCGAGGAGCTAGGGGGATGGGAGTCGAGTAACCGACAAGCAGCTTTTGAGAACGCCTCTTTCTATTCTGCCGGCTCCAGAGGGGAATAGCAGATGGGACAAGACGAACCACTGTAGCAGTCGAAGCAGATGAGGTGAGACTTCCCGTAGGGATTGGCGCAGCGCTTGGCCCACTGATAATCGCTGTAGCTAAGATCTTTTCCGCAAACGTCACATCTGGCCATCCCGCTTTCTTCTCCTCAAGCTTCTGAATTAAAACACCACACTAGAGAGATGATCCTAATCGATAGAGAGATGATCCTAATCGATCCCTGAGCCCCAGCTTGAGAGAAACTATCCCCCAGCCCTGTCCAGAAGGGGATCCTGCCGCCCACAGGGGATCCCGTCTTCGAGAGGCGTCCAGCCCGGCTGCCAAAGATCCCGGTTCTTCAGGGTGGCCGCGTTGACCCAGAGGCGCACCTGGGGATCGCAGACGGCTCTGAGCTCGGCAAACACCAGCCCTCCTTCCCCTTGTTGGCGAGCAGTGACCTGAAAGTGTCGCCAACCCATGACGGGCTGAGCGGAAGTCCACTTGGAGCCAAGCAGATGGGGAAAGCGCTGTTTTTGGCGGGGCTTGCTGCGGGCCATGGGTTGAGAACTTGTTGCCACCCTTGCCTGTGGGCGAGCAGGTCTGCTGTCGGCTTCTGAGAACGGGATGAAGTTGGATCGGGAAGATCGATATGATGGCTAGGGGTGCTATGGCATCCCAACCTACCCACTTAGCCTATCCAACAATGGTGCAAAACGGGCAAAAGCTCGGGTTCTTTTGGCGTCAGGTGTTCCTGAAAGGGATCCTCCTGCTGCTCATCCTGGGCGGTCTGGTTTTGGGAACGGGACTGCCTCTGGTCGCGGCAAGTAGTCCTACTCTCTCCGGAAAGCTGACGGGGCCAGAATGGCGACAAGCAGACCCGGAGGCCAAGCAGGACTTTTGTCGCAAAGCCTTTCAAGCGTTTCGCGCCTCTCCTTCCCAAAGCTATATCATCAGCTCCAATGTGCAGGCTTTGACCCCAGAAGGTTTGTGTCGGCGCTTGGATCAGTTTTATCAGTATGCCGTCAACGACGAGATCCCCATCAACCAGGCGGCCAATATTGCCCCATTGCTGTTTTCAGACTTACCCCTGGAGCAGCCTTGATCCCTGTGGAGCGCTTGGTCTGCTGGGGACATAATGACTTTCTCTTAGTGAGGATCCCAGCCCGGCTGTGACAGGTTGGCCGGATTCAGACAGGTGTGGGCAAGGGTTCCACGGGTGTAGGGAAAGGGAGCTGTTGGAGTTGGGGTTGGTGGGGGCGGATCCCCATTGCTTGGCGCATCAAAGCAGGCTTGAGCAGCGGCAAAACCTCCAGTCCCCACAGGCCCAGGCGACGCAAGACCAGCAACGGCCAGCTTCGGTTGGAAAAGAGGCGATTGGCAGCATCGGTTGCAAAAAGAACCAGCGCGTTTTCTGGGCGGCGACAGCGCTCGTAGGCTTTTAACAAAGCCGGATCGCCGGGATCCCGGCCTGTCAGTTTGGCTTCGATTAACAGGGCGGCCAAGGCTGCCACGTCCCGCATGCCCAGGTTGGCCCCCTGCCCCCCCAGCGGATGGGTGGTGTGAGCAGCATCCCCCACCAAAGCCAGCCGGGATCCGATGTAGGTTTGGGCATGGGCCCGCTGTGGCTCATAACAGGCTCTGGGAGAGGCCGCCAGCAAGGCTCCCAACTGGGATCCAAACCAAGGCCGGATGGCCTGCAAAAACTCAGCCTCAGACAAGCCCATCAGCCGATCTCGATCCGCTTGGCGAACTGTCCAGACGACACAACTGCGATGGGGATCGGGGGTGGGCAAAATGGCGAAGGGGCCGCTGGCCTGAAAGCGCTCGTAGGCCACCTGCCGGTGAGGATGCTCATGGGTGAGGGTGGAAACGATGCACACCTGTCCATAGCCCCAGCGGGATAACGGGATCCCAGCCTGTTCCCGCAGCCGCGAACGGGCCCCATCTGCAACCACCAGCAAAGCAGCTCGCAGAGTTTGCCGGGATCCCTCCTGGGCCAGCTCTACCCGAATGTGATCTGCTGCAGGGGAGAAACTTTGCGCCTGAGCAGGGCTGAAAAGGGTTACCGAAGGGCACTCGCGAATGCGCTGCAACAGAGCTTTTTGGGTAATTTGATTTTCCACGACGTAGCCCAGCGCCGGCGCTTGGAGCGTTTCGCGGCACAACTGAGCCACCCAGGGGCCTTCCCCATCAGAGACCTGAATGCGGTGGATGGGAGAGACTCCCCAGGCCTCCATAAGGGGCCATACCCCAATCCGCTGCAGAATGCGGGCTGTCCCCAGAGCCAAAGCGCTGGCTCGGCCATCGGGCCCCACCCCCTGCGAGAGATCCCGCCCCTCGATCAGCCCAACACGGATTCCGGCCTGACCCAAAGCGGCTGCCAAGGTGGATCCCACCATCCCAGCTCCGGCAATCACCACCTCGAAGTCCAGTCGCCTTGGCTTGGCTGCTGTCGAAGCAATGGCTAGGGGAGCAGCGGAAGTGGGCAAAAGGCTCATGGGCACTCACGGCAAGTAGGCTTAACTTCCATTCTAGGGTTCCTGCACCCGGCAGGCCGCCGAGGATCAAGCAGTAAATTGGGTCAAAGTGCTACGAGGGATCCCTTTTGATCTCAGCCCCTTTGTTTGCTGCTGCAGGGTGGAATCCCTGTGGGTAGCTGATACATTTACGCTGAACACTGCTGAACATCACTGTTCAACTATGCAGCGATAGCATTCTGTTTGTTTCCAAAC